>NZ_JAWRXB010000017.1:0-206380 GCF_046535245.1 Paraburkholderia sp. SIMBA_030 | reverse complement strand
AAAGTAGGTAATCGTCAGGCTCCCCAGCAGCACCAGAAACCCCACCCCACAAAGGTGGGGTTTCTGCGTTTACGGCGATAAAACCGCAGTGCAAAAAAAGCCGCCCATCACCGTGTGCATGCACCGTGGTATAGCATCCCCGAGCCCCTCCGCAGCAGCCAAATCTGGCTTTCCCCATGCGTAGCCGCGGCTCCAAAAACAGCAATCGCTGCGCCGCATAAAGCTCGCAAACGACAAGCAGCGTGAGCTTCATCGCCCACCCTAAATCTCCCTCTGCACACACCGCAGAGCGTCGTTCTGTCTTAACATCCTTCTCAAAATACTGTATAAATGTACAGTGAAAACTTGCCGCCTGATGCTTGCCCGATGTCGGGTGGGGCGGAGCATTACCCATTGAAAGAGCGTGTCTATGGCAGCCGCAATTCAGCTTGCGACGACCGCGCTGACGCCGCAATTGCGGCGTCAGGTGTGGCAGGGCAATGAGCTTGCCGGGGCGGACTCGCGAGTAATTTCCAGCGGCTACGCCGCGCTGGATCAACTGCTGCCGGGACAAGGCTGGTCGGCCGGCGGCCTGACGGAGCTACTGATCGAACATGGCGGAGTGGGCGAGGTGCGCCTGCTCGCTCATACGCTTCGGCATCTTACGACGCAAGCCGATCGGCACGTCATGCTCGTAGCGCCGCCTTATCAGCCATGTGCCGCAGCACTGAAGGCTTGGGGTGTCGACGTCGGGCGAGTCTTATGGGTGCGCTCGGGTGAGGACCAGTCTCTATGGGCCGCCGCTCAAGCATTGAAACAGGATGGCATCGGCGCGGTACTGGTGTGGCTACCGAATGCGCGCGCCGATAAGGTTCGGCGTCTGCAAGTGGCAGCTCAGGAGTCGGCATCGCTGGCATTTTTGATCCGCCCCGTTGAAGCCGCTACGCAATCTTCACCGGCGCCATTGCGGATGATCTGCGAGCCACTCTTGCCGGCCAATGCTCAGACGATCAACCGTCGTCAATGGTTGCAGGAGATCGGCATCTCGATCGATATCTTCAAGCGTCGCGGCCCGCCGCTAGTAGAGCCTCTGCGTCTCATTTTGCCGTTACAAGGCGTCGTATTGCCGGAGAACCGGGGCAGTAGCAATCAAGGACGAGAGATCAATCATGTTATGGATCGCAGTCACATTGCCACTCTTGTCGCTGGAAGCAGTGAAGCCTCTCATGCCGCTTCCGGATGGTTTGCCCGCCAGGTCGAATCGGCCTGAGCCGGGCGACGACGCAAGCCAACTTCCCGCCGGCGAAGATGTCGGCGGTGGGCATTGCTATGCGCTGGCCGATCACGCACACATTCTGTTGCCCGATTTCGACGCATTGCGTGCCGGTGTGCATGCCGGTCATTCGCGCTCGTACGCATTGGCGTTGGCACCAGATCTCAAAATGCTTGCCTCAGATACCACCCGTGAAACTCAGGCATTCGAAGCGATGGCGCTTGCATTGCTGATGTACACACCGAAAGTGTCGCTCGCCCACGCACACACGTTGCTGCTGGAAGTGGGCTCTGGTTTGAGATTATTCGGCGGCTTGCGAGTGTTGTTGTCGAGAGTATCCGCCACGGCGGCTGAATTCGGCTATACGACGCGCATCGCTTGTGCGCCGACCGCGTGGGGCGCATGGCTGTTGGCGCAAGCGCGCGCCAATCGGCAGGGACATCGTTGGCATATCGTGAAGGAGACTTCGCTTGCGCGTGTCCTCGACCGTTTATCCGTGTCGTTGCTGCCGGTCGCACAGGCGCATCGCGATGCGTTCTCGCAGATCGGCTGCGCTACGTTGGCCGATTTGCGTCAGTTGCCACGGGCGGGCGTCGTGCGGCGTTTCGGCAGCGGCATTCTGGATCTGCTGGCGCAAGCGTATGGCACGCGCCCGGATCCACGCGAATCGTTTCGTGCGCCGGCGTCGTTTCATGCGCAACTGGAGTTGCCGTCGCGGGTCGATAACGCCGACGCACTGTTGTTTGCCGCGCGTCGGCTGATCGTGCAACTGGCCGGATGGCTGAGCGCGCATCATGCGGCGCTCAGTGGCTACACGCTATTGCTCGAGCATGAACTGGCGTCTCGTCATGCGCCGAAGACGTCGAGTCTGAAGGTCGCGTGGGCCGTACCGTCGCGCGATGCCGAGCATCTGATCTGGCTGTTGCGCGAAAAATTGAATCAGACTGTACTGGTGGCGCCGGTGATCGAGTTGAAGCTGATCGCCGATCAGATTGGCGAGTATGCTGGGCAATCGGACACCTTGTTTCCGATGCCTGAAACAGACGGCGATTCGATCGCGCGTCTGCTCGAACGCTTGAGCGCACGATTGGGGCCGGAGAACGTGCTGCAGATGTCGGTGCAGGATGATCATCGGCCCGAGCAGGCAACGCGTGTCGAGCCGTACCAGGCACAGGCGTTTTCACGCAAGAAGCGTTCGCCCGCCAAAGCCAGGGTGAAGATCAAAGCGGATAAAACCTGGCTGACGGATGAGTTGCAACATGCGGCATCTGAAGAAGTTCACGCAGATGGCGATGCGGCAACACGATCGCCGCACATCGCGCGATGGCCAGATGAAATGACGGGCGATAAAAGCAGCCGCACGTTCGCGACGCAACCGGGCGATGCACAGGCCTCGCTCGATCTGCCCGACAGCGCGTTGCCGTCACAACCTCGCCCTGTCTGGATGCTCGACAAACCACTGCGGTTGATGATGCGCGAGCAGCGGCCGATTTATCGTCGGCCGCTGAAAATGCTCACGCGTACCGAGCGGATTGAAGCAGGGTGGTGGGACGGCAACCGTGTCGAGCGGGATTATTACGTCGCGGCCGACGATCGCGGCCATATGTTCTGGGTGTACCGCGAACGTATTAGCGGCGAGTGGTATTTGCAGGGTTTGTTCGGCTGAGCATCATCATGGCAATGTCCCGGTTTCCATCCTCATCGGAGCAGGCGCTTGCGGCCCACTTGCCCGCTTATGCGGAATTGCATTGCCTGACCAATTTCTCCTTTCTGCGTGGCGCTTCGCACCCGCACGAACTGGTCGAACAGGCGATGTCGTGCGGCTACCGCGCGCTCGCGATCACCGACGAATGCTCGCTGGCGGGCGTCGTACGCGCGCACACGGCGGTGAGAGAAATCAAACAGGAGCGGGATCGTCAGCAAAAAGAGCGCGAAGACAAAGCAAAAGCCGCACAAGCAGGAACGTCTTCAGATGAAGCCGAAGAACCAGTAGAAGCCGAAGAAGACACACCCAATCCGATTCCTCACCTGATCATCGGCAGCGAGCTCAACCTGACCGATGCTCAAGGCGAACCGTTCTGCACACTAGTTGCGCTAGCAACCAACCGCAACGGCTACGGCAACCTTTCCGAACTGATCACGCTAGCCCGCTCGCGTGCGGACAAAGGCAGCTATCGCCTCGGCCCGTCCGACTTCACCGATTCGCTACCGCATCTCGAACATCTCAAGGCGTTACCCGATTGCGTTCTGATCCTCGTGCCGCAGCGCACGGCGACGCTTGCGCACACACTGCGCTGCGCACATTGGCTTGCCTCATTCGCATCGCAACGTTCATGGATCGCGCTCGAACTCTGGCAAACCGGCAGCGACGATCTTCAGATCGACGCATTGCGGATGATTTCAAAGGCCAGCGGCTTGCCTCTGGTTGCTGCAGGCGGCGTCCTGATGCATGTGCGTTCGCGCAAACCGCTGCAGGACACCATGACCGCGATCGGTCTGGTCACGCCACTATCGACCTGCGGCCACGCGCTCGAGGCGAATGCCGAGCGGCATATACGCACGCGAGTGCGGCTCGGCAAACTGTATCCGCGCGATACACTCGAAGAAACACTGCGTATCGCAGTCCTATGCCGCTTCTCGCTCGATGAACTCAAGTACGAGTATCCGGAGGAACTGGTTCCCGCTGGTGAGTCGCCATCGAGCTATCTGCGCAAGCTGGTGATGGCCGGCGCGATGGAGCGCTGGCCAGACGGCATGGATCTCAAACGAATCGATCAGATCGAGAAAGAACTGAGGCTGATCGCCGAGTTGAAATACGAAAAATATTTCCTGACGGTGCACGATATCGTGAGCTTCGCGCGCTCCAGAAGCATACTGTGTCAGGGGCGAGGTTCGGCGGCGAATTCGATCATATGTTATTGCCTGCATGTCACGGAAATCGATCCGGCGCGCATGAACATGCTGATCGAACGGTTCATCTCGCGCGCGCGCAACGAACCGCCCGATATCGACGTCGATTTCGAGCATCAGCGCCGGGAAGAGGTGATTCAGTATATCTACGGGAAGTACGGCCGCCATCGCGCGGCGCTGACTGCATCGCTGATCACATATCACACGCGCAGCGCGCTGAAAGACGTCGGCAAGGCGTTGGGGCTCGAAGCGTCGTTGATCGAGCGGATCAGTAAATCGCAGCAATGGTGGGACGGCACGGATGCGGTCGCCAAATATCTGGCGGAAGCGGGCTTCGATGCCAACTCGCATATCACGCAGAATCTGATTCGCCTGACTAAAGAGTTGCGCAATTTTCCGCGTCATCTGTCGCAACACGTCGGCGGCTTTGTGATCGCGAAAGACAAGCTGTCGCGGCTCGTGCCGATCGAGAACGCGACGATGAAAGACCGCAGCGTAATCGAGTGGGACAAGGACGATATCGATGCGCTCAAGCTGCTGAAAGTCGACGTGCTGGCGCTAGGCATGTTGTCGGCAATCCGGCGCGCGCTGGAGTTCGTCGCTTTGCGGCGCGGCTTTCCGAAATTCAGAGTGCAGGATATTCCGCGCGAGGACCGGGCCGTCTATGAGATGTGCGGCCATGCCGATACGATCGGCGTTTTTCAGATCGAATCGCGTGCGCAGCAAAGCATGTTGCCGCGGCTGAAACCGGCCGAATACTACGATCTCGTGATCGAAGTCGCGATCGTGCGGCCCGGGCCGATTCAGGGCGGCATGGTGCATCCGTATCTGCGTCGCAAGCAAGGTCTCGAGGCGGAGGACTATGCAAAGGATGAATTGCGGCCGGTGCTCCAGCGCACGCTCGGCGTACCGATTTTCCAGGAGCAGGTGATGCACCTCGCGATGGTTGCGGCGGAATACACCGGTGAGCAAGCCGACCAGTTACGGCGCGCGATGGCCGCGTGGCGGCGCACCGGCAACCTGGCGAAGTACCAGCAGGATCTGACCGCGCGCATGCTCAAGCGGGGTTATGAACTCGAGTTCATCACCCGCATCTGCAAACAGATCGAAGGCTTCGGCGAATATGGTTTTCCTGAGAGCCATGCGGCGAGCTTCGCATTGCTCGTCTATCTCAGCGCGTGGCTGAAGCGTTATGAGCCGGCCGCTTTTCTGGCGGGCCTGCTGAACAGTCAGCCGCTGGGTTTTTATTCGCCGTCGCAACTCGTGCAGGATGCGAAGCGTCACGGCGTCAAAGTATTGCCGCCCGACGTGACGTTGAGCGACTGGGAATCGACCTTCGAAAGAAACGGTTATGAAGGGCAGCGGATTTCATCGAACGAAACCTGTTTGCATCGTCAGCAGGCCGTACTATCGGCGCAGCAATTGCGCGATCTGGCGCTGCGGCGCTTCGCGGTGAGCCAGACCGTCCAGCGCGCGGCGAAACGTCTGACCGCACGTGTATTTCAGCCGTCGGGCACGTACGGCAGGGGCGGCCCGGCGGTGCGCATCGGCATGCATCTGATCAAAGGCCTTTCGCAGGTGGCCGCGGAACGCATCACGGCGGCTCGCAGCGAGGCGCAGTTTGCCGACGTCGACGATCTGGCACGCCGCGCGGCATTGACGCGGCGCGATCTCGAAGCGCTCGCCGCGGCGAACGCACTGGTCGGCATTGCGGGCCATCGACGCGAAGCGTGGTGGGCGGTGACCGCGCAGCACGCGGTGCCCAGGCTGCTGCGCGATGCGCCGATCGCCGAAGCGCCGCTGGCGTTGCCGCAGGCAGCCGAAAGCCGCGAGATTGTCGACGACTACGCGAGCCTTGGCCTTACGCTCAATCGCCATCCGGTCGCGCTATTGCGTGCGCATCTTGCCAAACAGCGTTTTCGCACGGCGGCGGAACTCGTTGCGTGTCAGCACGGCACGCTGGCGCGCGCATGCGGCATCGTCACCGTACGGCAGCGGCCGGGCACAGCAAACGGCACCGTGTTCGTTTCCCTCGAAGACGAGACCGGCTCGATCAATGTGATCGTCTGGCCGTCGCTGGTGGAAAAGCAGCGCAAAGTGTTGCTGGGTTCATCGTTGCTGGCGGTGTATGGCGTCTTGCAGCGTGACGACGGCGTCGCTACCGGCGGCGACGGCGCCGGCAACGTGGTGACCGTCAATAAAGCAGGCAAGGCGAAACAGAAACACCAAGGCGAGGTGATTCATCTCGTTGCGCATCGTCTCGAAGATCACAGCGAATTGCTCGGCGAACTGGCCACGGCAAGCCGTGATTTTCATTGATGCCAGCTCGCCGCGGCTGCCATCGCTGCCAGATGTCAGCCCGGCTTATTACCTGCATCGCCTCGCCATGGGAACCGGGTCAGCACTTGCCGGATCGCGGTGTCGAACGGTGTGCGGCGGCCAATGCCAAGCGCCTCGAGCCGGCTCGAGGCGAGGTGGCAGTTATGCGGACGCGGGGTCGCGTCGGTTGGCGTGTGCTGCGGCGTCAGTTGCGCGTCGAGTTGCAGCGCTTCGGCTAGACGCAAGGCGATCTCGTACTTGGTCATTGGCTCGTCGCCCGACCATTGCACGATGCCGCGAAGCGCTTCGCCGCGCTCATGCCGTTCGAGCATTTGCCGGATCACGAACGCGACGTCCGGCGTGAAGGTCGGATAACGAATCGCCCAGGCATCCATGACGGCAACCTTGCCGTTGAGCGAAGCCGACGCGGCAATCGCCGGCACGAGACTCGTTACCGCCGATTCCGCCCAATTGACTATCGGCCCGTACAGCAGCGGCAAACGCAGTACGCAGCCGAGATCGGTCGTCTCCGTCAGCGCGCGCTCGCCGTCGAGCTTGCTGTGCCCATAGGCATTGAGGGGGGCCGGCTCGGCATCATGTCGATAGGGCGGCCGAGTGCCGTCGAACACATAATCGGTGGAGATCGACAGCGTCCATGCGCCGCGCCGTTTTGCCGCCGCTGCCAAGATGCGCACGGCATCGACGTTGAGCGCACGGGCGAGCACCGGATCGTGCTCGCACACATCCGGGCGACGCTCCGCCGCGGCAATCACGAGCGCATCCGGCGCTTCTTGCTCGACAAACTGCTCGACCGCCTGCGCGTCGCGAATATCGAGCGCGACCGTGTTGGACCCAGGCCGGCTGAACGCCGTTGCGATCACTTGCAAGCCAGTTTGTTGCGTCAATTCATCGACGAGCGCGCGGCCAAGCAAGCCGGAAGCACCAATGACTGCAACTTTGAACATAACAGGAACCCGCCTTATCGGGCCGCGCCGCTGATCACGTCCGTGACCGTATAACCGGCCTCGTCGATGGCGGCCTTCAGCGTTTCGGCCGGCTGTGCCGATTCGACCACCACGCGGCCGGATGCCAGGTCGACCTGCACCTGCGCGGCGCCGTCGTGTTCACGGATCGCCTGGGTGACTGCTGCCACACAATGCTGACAGCTCATGCCTTCTACCTGGAATTCGATCGTCATCTGGATTGCCTCGAAAAAATGAATGTTGCAATGGTTGAATTATGCCCGCCGATACGCACTTGAGTGACTGACCTTCCCATCATGGGAAGGTGTACGATCGACGCACATACTGGGGAAACAGTCATGAACATCGGTGAAGCGGCCCGCGCGTCGGGCGTCACGGCGAAAATGATTCGCTACTACGAGAGTGTCGGCTTGCTGGCAGCCAAAGCGCGTACGAGCGCGGGCTATCGCGTCTACGGACCGCAGGAGGTTCACTCGCTGCGCTTCATCCGGCAGGCGCGCCGGCTCGGTTTTCTGGTCGAAGACATTCGCCGGCTGCTGGCGCTGTGGCACGATCGGTCGCGCGCCAGTGCCGAAGTCAAGGCGATTGCACTTGAACACGTTGCGGATCTGGATCGCCGCATCGCCGAACTCACGGACATGCGCGACACGTTGGCGCATCTGGCCGATCATTGCCACGGTGACGAGCGTCCGGACTGCCCGATTATCGAGCGGCTGGCGGATACGGATCTGGAGTCGGAAAGGGTTGTCATCCGATTTGATGGCGGTGGTGCAACCCGAACGTGACATTTGTTGCAACCTGTCACGCACATGCACCAATAATGTGCTATTTTGGTGCGAGAAAAACTCGCCTGTCACGAAAAACTCGCCAGACATCTCATGAAATCAAAAACTTAGATGCCCCAATCGCGTGCACCATTCCAAAACGGAATGCACGTCATGCGGGCATTTCACTAGCTAGGTTGCACCATAGGACTATAATCAGGGTTAACCCTTTTGCGGGAAATCCCTGATGCACAACTCACCGGGGATTCAATCTGATCCTTGGAGAACATCATGTTTGCATACCTTCTTGAAAAGCTGAGCACCTGGTTTGAAACCGCAGAACGTAGCCGTCGTGAAGCCTACCTGGCGTCGTCGTCGGATATCGTTCAGCTTGAGCAGCGCATCCGCTCGCTCGAAACCAACGGCTACTCGCTGTAATCAGCACGAGCATCAAGTGTGATCCGGCAGCGCGCGTCGCGCGGCCATGGCAGTACAGTGTTGAGCCCCGTATAGACGGGGCTTTGTCACATCTGGACTCCTCGAACTGCAGGCAATCTATGCTCGAAAACCGCCTACGGGCCAATATCGACTAGCCTGAAGGTTGCCACCGCGGTAACGTAAAGTGTTTTTTGCGCAATCCGGCATTCCCAAAACCTATCCGGTCCGCCCATGCTTCCTGTCCGCTCGCTCCAATCGATACTGGCGGCCACCGTCGCCGCATCGCTGACAACGGTTTTCGCGGTACCGGCGAGCGTCGCCGCGTCGAGCAATACCGGCAAGCCGTTGATCCTCGACACGCAGAGCGGCATTAGCGATGGCCAGAGCGGCACCGTGCTGCAAACCGCACCGCTCTCGCGGGCGCGGATCGTCGAGGCTCAGCCAATGGCGGCGCCCACCGAACTGGCGCCGAATTCGTCGAACCCGATCATTGTCGCGCCTTACATCCAGTTGCCCGGCAGCGGTGGCCTCCCGCAGCCACAGCCACAACTGCAGCCTCGTCCGGTGCTACGTCCGCAATAGGCGTCTTCCGCGCGATAGTCCTCAGCAGTTCCTCTGCGATTCGTTGACGTTTCGAACGGCGGCCCCTGCGTGGCGCCGCCGTGTGTTGACGCGCGTCTTCGGGCCACGCGCACGGCATTGGGCCATTCGGGTTTCGGCGCATGGCGTGAGTGAAACCCTCCGACGACAATCGTTGCACGGCCTTACGCCAACGATATGGGGCATGCGCATTGCGCTGCGCCACCGCATCGAACGAAAACAGAACAAGGAGACATCGAAATGCCTATTCACTGGATGCGGCGTGCCGCCGGCAGCTGCGCCACGCTGGTTGCGCTGGTTGCGCTACCCGCCGTTGCGCTCGCCAAAGACACACCGGAAAAGCCCACCCTGACAATGGCCGTCGGTGGTTTACCGGGTCTTTACTATTTGCCGGTGCTCGCGGCGCAGCAGTTGGGATACTTCAAGGACGAAGGGCTCGACGTCACGCTCGAAGATTTCGCGGGCGGATCAAAGGCCCTGGAAGCGGTTGTGGGCGGCAGCGCCGACGTGGGCGCCGGCGCATTCGAGCACACGCTGTTCATGCAGGCGAAGGGGCAGCACTATCGAGCATTCGCGCTGATGGGGCGCGCGCCGCAGATCGTCGTTGCGGTGGTCAAGTCGAAGGCCGATCAGATCAAAACACTGGCGGACTTCAAGGGCGCAAAAGTCGGCGTAAGCGCGCCGGGTTCGTCGACCGATCTGGTGCTGACCGTGGCCTTGCGCAAAGCCGGCGTACAGCGCAACGAGATTTCGGCGATCGGTGTGGGCAGTGGCGCAACGGTACTGGCCGCGGTAAGCGGCGGTCAGATCGACGCGCTGTCCAACGTCGATCCGATGATGACCAAGTTGCAGCACAGCGGCGCGATCAAGGTGCTGGTCGACACGCGCACGGTGAAGGGCACGCAAGAGATATTCGGCGGAACGATGCCGGCGGCGACGCTCTATGCATCGGAGAGCTTCATCCAGAAGTATCCGAAGACGACGCAGGCGCTCGCCAACGCGATCGTGCGCGCTGACCATTGGCTGCAGACCGCAAGCGACGCCGACCTGCTGAAGATGGTGCCCCCGGCCTATCTGCTCAACGATTCGGCGCTCTATGTGGAAGCTTTTCACAACGTGCGCGACGCGTATTCCCCGGATGGCCTGATGCCCGCGGACGGCCCGGCCACCTCATTGCGCGCGCTGTCGTCGTTCGACAATCGGCTCGACCCGAATAAGATCGACCTGAACGCAACCTTTACCAACGACTTCGCTCGCAAGGCCGCGGTGCAACTCAAGTAAGCGGCTTAAGCCGCTCACCGCCAGGCTGCGCGCCGTACCGCTTCGACGGTGTATGCGCGCAGCCGGCAAGAAAGATCAATCGCCGCGGTATTCGACCTTGAACTGCGCCGCCTTGTCCTGACCGAGTGCTTCGACCAACCAGGGCAGTTGCTCTTTCAGCGTTTTTGCCAGCGTGTACGGCGGATTCAGGATGAACATGCCGCTGCCGAACAGGCCGAAACCGTCGGTCGGCGGATTGCTGACGGTCAGGCTCACATGCAGCCAGTTGCGCTCCTGCAGCTTCTTCAATTGATCGGGAAAGCGCTGCGATTCGAGGCGCTTCACCTGCGGATACCAGACTGCATATGTGCCGGTCGGAAAGCGCTTCAGACTCTCTTCGACGCAGCGCAATGTGCGCGAGTAGTCGCGCTTGTCCTCGTACGATGGATCGAGCAGCACCAGCGCGCGGCGCGGCGCCGGCGGCAGCAAGGCCAGAATGCCGTCAAAGCCGTCGCCCGCGTAGAGCATGGCTCGCCGGCCTGCGTCGCGAAAGTTGTGACGCAGCACGTCGATCTCGGTGGTGTGCAGTTCGAACAGACGCATGCGGTCCTGCTCGCGCATCTGCCGCCACGCGACATACGGCGAGCCCGGATAGAAGCGCAACTGGCCGTCCGGATTCAACGCGCTCACTTCGTCGACGTAATCGGCGAAGAGCGGCGGCAGATCGTTACGGCCCCATAGTTTGGCGATACCGGTCTGGAACTCGCCGGTTTTGGTCGCGTAGCCTTCCTTCAGCGAATAGACGCCGGCGCCCGCGTGCGTGTCGATATACCAATAGGCTTTGTCCTTCTGGCCGAGGTAGCGCAGTAGCTGCAACACGACGGCGTGTTTCAGAACGTCGGCGTGGTTGCCTGCATGAAAGGCGTGGCGGTAGCTGAGCATGATGAGGAGACGCTGAAAGAGGGCGTGCCGGTCCAGGGCGGATTCGGCGATGCGGATGCAATGCGGTGGCACAACCGGTGTGCGGCGCGGTCGCGTATTGTACGCGACGCCGCGTTGCAGGCTGCAGTGCGTTCCGCGCGACACGGCCCGGATGCTGCACCGGCCGTGTTCACAGCTTGGCGCACGCGCGGCCGCCTTAGTTGTAGGCGTCGCCGATAATCTCCTCGATCTGTTGCTTGATCTCCGGGGTGATGCGCTCCACGACCTCTGCCGAGGCCATGTTCTCAGCGATCTGTTCGACCCGCGACGCCCCAGTGATGACCGTGCTCACATTCGGATTCTTCAGGATCCACGCAATCGCCAGTTGGCCGACCGTGCAGCCCAGCTCGTCGGCCACTTCGCCGAGCTTGCCGACTACGTTGTTCTTGCCGGCATCGGTCACCTGCTTGCGCAGCCATTCGTAGCCTTGTAACTGAGCACGGCTATCGGCGGGCACGCCGTCGCGGTACTTGCCGGTCAGCAGGCCGGAGGCGAGCGGGCTCCACGTCGTCAGCCCAAGGCCGATGTCTTCGTAAAGCCGCTTGTATTCCTGCTCGACGCGCTTGCGGTGGAACAGGTTGTACTGCGGCTGTTCCATGACAGGTTTGTGCAGATGATGCCGCTCGGCAATGTCGTAGGCGGCGCGGATTTCATCGGCGCTCCATTCGGACGTGCCCCAGTACAACGCCTTGCCGCGCGTGATCATGTCGCTCATCGCCCAGACGGTTTCCTCGACCGGCGTGTTCGGATCAGGGCGATGACAGAACACCAGATCGACGTAATCGAGTTGAAGGCGTTGTAACGACGCGTCGATCGCGTTCAGCAGATATTTGCGGTTCAGCGTGTGGTACTGGTTCGGCACCTCTTCCAGACCCCAGAAGAATTTCGTCGACACCACATAACTCACGCGTGGCCACGCCAGTTCCTTGAGCGCCTGACCCATGATTTCCTCGGACTGGCCGCCGGCATACACCTCGGCGTTGTCAAAGAAATTGACGCCCGCATCGCGCGCGGCGGCGAGCGATTCGCGCGCCGCATGATGGTCGACCTGATTGCCGTAGGTAACCCATGAGCCGATGGACAGCTCGCTGACTTGCAGGCCGGAACGGCCCAGACGTCGATAATTCATGCATTCCTCCTTCGTAGTGATGCCGCCGGAATCCCGCTGAAACGTCCAGTTTAAAGAGATATGGCCCGATGTGCGTTTTCCAGATGTGGTTCACGCGGTTCATGCACAATAGCAGCGTTGGCCGCGGTGCAACATCCGGCCGGACGGCCTATGCCGTTTGGCTGACTTCACGCCGCCTGCGGCTCGTGGTGTCATTGCTCATCAACTGCATGGAGGTTCTGAATGTCGTCACTGAATACGAATCTGAATGGCAAGGTCGCGGTCGTTACTGGCGCCGCGAGCGGCATCGGCAAGCAGATTGCACTGACGCTCTCCGCGGCAGGCGCTGCGGTCGCGATTGCCGACCTGAATCAGGACGGCGCGAACGCCGTCGCTGAAGAAATCAAAGCGGGCGGCGGCAAGGCAATCGGCGTCGCGATGGACGTGACGAACGAAGACGCCGTCAATCAGGGGATCGACAAGGTCGCTGCCGAGTTCGGCTCGGTCGATATTCTGATTTCCAACGCCGGCATTCAGATCGTCAATCCGATCGAAAACTACTCGTTTTCCGACTGGAAGAAGATGCAGGCGATCCATGTGGACGGCGCGTTCCTCACCACCAAGGCGGCGCTCAAACACATGTACAAGGACGATCGCGGCGGTATCGTGGTCTACATGGGTTCGGTCCATTCACACGAAGCGTCGCCGCTGAAGTCCGCCTACGTGACGGCCAAGCATGCGTTGCTGGGTCTGTCACGCGTATTGGCGAAGGAAGGCGCGAAGCACAACGTGCGTTCGCATGTAGTGTGTCCGGGGTTCGTGCGCACGCCGCTGGTCGACAAACAGATTCCCGAGCAGGCCAAGGAACTCGGCATCAGCGAAGAAGACGTGGTCAAGCGGGTGATGCTGGGCGGCACGGTCGACGGCATCTTTACCACGGTGGAAGACGTGGCGCAGACCGTGCTGTTCCTGTCCACGTTCCCGACTGCGGCGCTGACCGGCCAGTCCTTTATTGTGAGCCACGGCTGGTACATGCAATAAGGAGGCGCCCATGGCGCAACGCAATCTCAAGCGGGCGCGCGTCGGCGCGCCGGGCGATGGGCATGGCGAGGGCGCCGGCCCGGCGTCCTCCGTCCGTCCCGACCGGTTGCTCCGTGTACCCGACTATGAAACCGTCGCGCTGATGCTGCAAGGCGGCGGCGCGCTGGGCGCCTATCAGGCAGGCGTTTTTCAGGGGCTTTACGAAGCCGGCATCGAGCCGAACTGGCTCGCCGGCATTTCGATCGGTGCGTTGAACACCGCCATCATTGCCGGCAATCCGCCGGAGAAGCGCGTCGAACGGCTGCTGCAATTCTGGGAGACGATCTGCCAACCGGCTTTCGGGCTGCCGCTGCCGGCCTTCATTGAGCATGCACTCTTCAATTCCAGCGACGCTGTGCGCAAAGCCTTCACCGCGACGCAGGCAATGGGCGCAATCATGGAAGGGCAGAAGGGCTTTTTCGTGCCGCGCTTTCCGCCGCCGTTGCCCACCGTGTCGGGGCCGCCACAAACGGCCAGCTACTACGACACCGCGCCGCTGAAAGCGACACTCGAAGCGTTGTGCGATTTCGACCGGATCAATTCCGGCGAAATGCGCGTGTCGGTGGGCGCGGTAAATTGCGGCACCGGTAATTTTGCGTATTTCGATAACACGCACACGAAGCTGAGGCCGGAGCACTTCATGGCGTCGGGCGCGTTGCCGCCGGGCTTTGCGGCGGTTGAAATCGACGGCCAGTATTACTGGGACGGCGGCTTGATGTCGAACACGCCGCTCTACGAAGTGATTCAGACCACGCCGCGCAGCGACACACTTGCCTTCCAGGTCGATCTCTGGAGCGCGATCGGGCCGGTGCCGGACAACATCACCGACGTCCAGGGGCGCGTGAAGGACATTCAGTATTCGAGCCGCACACGTCTCGTGACCGACATGCTGCAGCGATCGCAGCGTTTCCGGCATGTGTTGCGCGAGGTGCTCGATCGCGTGCCGGCCGATCAGCGCGACGATCCGTGGTGCAAGCTGGCCGACGAGCTATCGTGTTCGAAGCGCTACAACGTGATCCACCTCATCTACCGGCAGAAGGAATACGAAGGGCACTTCAAGGATTTTCAGTTCGGCCTGTCGATGATGCGTGAACACTGGGAAAGCGGCTTGCAGGATATCCGCCAATCGCTTGCGCAGCCCGATTGGCTCGACATGCCCGAGAACGACGCGGGCTTTGTCACGCACGATATTCACCGGGATTTCCGCTGAAGCGGTAGTTGGCGGTAGTTAGCGGCAAACGAAAACGGCGCCCGAAAGGGCGCCGTTTCTACAACCAGTTTCAGCAAAGCGCGCGCAAAAAGAAACGCACGCGCTTTGGAAAGCTTTACTTCAGCACGTGAGCGATCGCGCTTGCCACCACGTCGAGGTTGCGCGTGTTCAGCGCAGCCACGCAGATGCGGCCCGTGCCGACAGCATAGATGCCGAATTCTTCACGCAGGCGGTCCACTTGCGGCGCCGTCAGGCCCGAGTACGAGAACATGCCGCGTTGCGCGTTGACGAAGCCGAAATCGCGATCCACGCCGTTTGCCTTCAGGCGCTCGACCAGACCGTTGCGCATTGCGCGGATACGGTCGCGCATTTCGGCCAGTTCCGTTTCCCAGGTGGCGCGCAGTTCGGCTGAGCCGAGCACGGCTGCGACGACCGAGCCGCCGTGCGTCGGCGGGTTCGAGTAGTTCGTGCGGATCACGCGCTTCAGTTGCGACAGCACGCGAGCAGATTCTTCCTTGCTGCCCGTGATGATCGACAGCGCGCCGACGCGCTCGCCGTACAGCGAGAACGACTTCGAGAACGACGACGACACGAACACGTTCAGTTCCGATGCGGCGAACAGGCGCACTGCTGCAGCGTCCGATTCGATGTCGTCGCCGAAACCCTGATAGGCGATGTCGAGGAACGGCACCAGATCGCGTGTCTTGACGACTTCGACCACCTGCTTCCATTGCTCGACGCTCAGATCGACGCCGGTCGGGTTGTGGCAGCACGCGTGCAGCACGACAACCGTGCCCGCAGCGTAGCTGTTCAGCGCGCTCAGCATACCTTCGAAGTTCACACCGTGGGTGTGCGCGTCGTAGTACGGGTACGAGACGACTTCGAAGCCGGCGCCTTCGAACAGCGCACGGTGGTTTTCCCAGCTCGGATCGCTGATCGCGACCTTGGCATTCGGGTTCAGGCGCTTCAGGAAGTCCGCGCCGATTTTCAGCGCGCCCGTGCCACCCAATGCCTGTGCCGTCACCACGCGGCCAGCGGCGATCAACGGCGAGTCGTTGCCGAGCAGCAGCTTCTGCACAGCGGCGTCGTAGGCGGCGATGCCTTCGATCGGCAGATAGCCGCGCGGCAGCGCGGCTTCGACACGAGCCTTTTCCGCGTCGCGCACGGCGCGCAGGAGCGGAATCTTGCCTTCTTCGTTGAAGTACACGCCAACGCCAAGGTTGACCTTGGTGGCACGCGCATCGGCGTTGAAGGCTTCGTTCAGGCCCAGAATCGGGTCGCGGGGAGCAAGTTCGACGGCGGAGAACAGAGACATGATGGGTGGGCAGCAGTTGTAAAAAGAGGGGCGGCTTCGAGCGCGGGCGGCCTGGCCGAGGTATCCGACAAAAGGTGCAGACCGGGACCGGCGGCGGACCGCGGCGAACGAGCGCGACTTGGCATTGTAGCGAATCCGCGGGCATTTTCGGGCTGAGAAGGCCGCCAGAGCGAATTATTTGCTTGAAAAACAGGCACTCCGGCGCGATCCGGTCGCGGCGGATCCGCCAGGGACCAGCCCGAGCCAAGCCGCCCGGCGCTTCCAAAGCGCTGCCCCAGCACGCTCGCACAAAGGGCCCCAAGCAAGCCCCCAGGAAACCCCACGCAGACCCGCTGAGCCCGCGTTTCCCGCAAACCGCTAGAATAGTTGTTTGCCCAAGGCCCGCTGCCGCCCACATGTCCGAACACCATCTGACTGAAGTCGACGACACGCTCGATGAATCCAAATTCGTCACGTTCGAAGGCTCGCCGTTTCAGCTCTACCAGCCGTATCCACCGGCCGGCGATCAGCCGACGGCGATCGACACGCTTGTCGAGGGTGTCGAGGACGGCCTGTCGTTCCAGACGCTGCTCGGCGTGACTGGCTCCGGCAAAACCTTCACGATGGCCAACACGATCGCGCGGCTCGGCCGCCCGGCGATCGTATTCGCGCCGAACAAGACGCTTGCCGCCCAGCTTTATTCGGAGTTTCGCGAGTTCTTCCCGCGCAACGCGGTCGAGTATTTCGTCTCGTACTACGACTACTACCAGCCGGAAGCGTACGTGCCGCAGCGCGACCTGTTCATCGAGAAAGATTCGTCGATCAACGAGCACATCGAGCAGATGCGGCTGTCCGCCACCAAGAGCCTGATGGAGCGGCGCGACGTGGTGATCGTGGGCACGGTGTCGGCGATCTACGGTATCGGCAACCCGTCCGAATATCACAAGATGATTCTGACGCTGCGCACTGGCGACAAGCTCGGCCAGCGCGACATCATCGCGCGGCTGATCGCGATGCAGTACAACCGCAACGAAGCCGATTTCCAGCGTGGTTCGTTTCGCGTGCGCGGCGACACGATCGACATTTTCCCGGCCGAGCACGCGGAAATGGCGGTGCGCCTCGAACTGTTCGACGACGAAGTCGAGACGCTGCAGCTGTTCGACCCGCTTACGGGCCGCGTGCGCCAGAAGATTCCGCGTTTCACCGTGTACCCGTCGTCGCACTACGTGACGCCGCGCGACACCGTGGTGCGCGCGGTCGAAACCATCAAGGACGAACTGCGCGAGCGGCTCGAGTTCTTCTATAGCGAAGGCAAGCTGGTCGAAGCGCAGCGGCTCGAGCAGCGCACCCGCTTCGACCTGGAAATGCTGCAGGAACTGGGTTTCTGCAAGGGTATCGAGAACTACTCGCGGCACTTCTCGGGCGCCGCGCCCGGCGAGCCGCCGCCGACGCTGGTCGACTACCTGCCGTCGGATGCGCTGATGCTGCTCGACGAATCGCACGTGCTGATCGGCCAGCTGAACGGCATGTACAACGGCGACCGCGCGCGCAAAGAGAATCTGGTGGACTACGGTTTTCGCTTGCCGTCGGCACTCGATAACCGGCCGCTCAAGTTCAACGAGTTCGAGCGCAAGATGCGCCAGGTGGTGTTCGTATCGGCCACGCCGGCCGATTACGAAAAGAAGACGGCAGGGCAGGTGGCCGAGCAGCTCGTGCGTCCGACCGGGCTGGTCGATCCGGAAATCGAAGTGCGTCCGGCACGTACGCAGGTCGACGATGTACTCGCCGAGATCAACGAGCGCGTCAAGGTGGGCGACCGCGTGCTGGTTACGGTGCTGACCAAGCGGATGGCGGAACAGCTCACCGAGTTTCTGGCCGATCACGGCGTGAAGGTGCGCTATCTGCACAGCGACATCGACACGGTCGAGCGGGTCGAAATCATCCGCGATCTGCGTCTGGGCACCTTCGACGTGCTGGTCGGGATCAACTTGTTGCGCGAGGGGCTCGATATTCCCGAGGTGTCGCTGGTCGCGATTCTCGACGCGGACAAGGAAGGCTTCCTGCGCGCCGAGCGTTCGCTGATTCAGACCATCGGCCGGGCCGCGCGTAACGTGAACGGCAAGGCGATTCTCTACGCCGACAAAGTCACCGATTCGATGCGCCGCGCAATCGACGAAACCGAGCGGCGGCGCGCCAAGCAGATCGCCTTCAATCTCGAGAACGGCATTACGCCGCGCGGTGTGGTCAAACGTATTCGGGACATCATCGACGGCGTGTATAACGTCGACGATGCGCGCGCCGAACTGAAGGAGCAGCAAACCCGCGCGAAATTCGAGGACATGTCCGAGAAGCAGCTCGCCAAGGAGCTCAAGCGTCTCGAAAAGCAGATGATGGAGCACGCCAGGAACCTCGAATTCGAAAAGGCCGCGCAGGTCCGCGACCAGCTGGCGCTGCTGCGTCAGCGCGTATTCGGCGCCAACGTCGGCGATCATGTGTCCGGCATCGACTAAGTTCGACCTGCCTCGAGTCAATCGTCCCGCACCCGGGCGCGGCAATGTGCCGCGTCCCGTCTCCACAGGCCGTTCACCCGCCAATCACTCCACGCGCCCCTCCTTAAGCCTGCCTTAAGACCCCACAGCCGTAAGGCTTTGCGTGCTGTCGCATTTGTTCTCCCTGTCGAACGATGATAAACTCAACCAATATTGAGAATGGTTCGCATTAACGTTCGTATGTGCGATTTGCTTATGAGCCGTCGCCTCTGCCAGCGGATTGGTGGAGCGCTGCATCAAGGCACACGCAACGTACTGTTCCAATCGGTTCGGTTCCAGTCAGATAAAAATAAGGAGTTTCAATGCGGATTTCTTCATTGGTGCGCGGTGGCGCCGCAGCGGTAGCCGCAGTGGCGGCGCTTTCGGCAACAGCAGCGGAATACCCGATCGGCAAGCATCAGATTCAGGGCGGCATGGAAATCGGCGCGGTATATCTGCAGCCGATCACGATGGAGCCCGAAGGCATGATGCGCAAAGCGTCGGATTCGGACATCCACCTCGAGGCCGACATCCACGCGGTCAAGAACAACCCGACCGGTTTCGCCGAAGGCGACTGGATGCCGTACCTGCAAGTGCGCTACGAATTGACGAAGGCAGGTTCGAATCAGACCCAGAAGGGCGACATGATGGCGATGGTCGCCAACGACGGTCCGCACTACGGCGACAACGTCAAGCTGCAAGGTCCAGGCAAGTATCACCTGAAGATGGTCGTCGAAGCACCGATGCAAACCGGCCACATGGCTTTCGGCCGTCACGTCGACAAGGAAACCGGCGTGGGCCCGTGGTTCAAGCCGATCACGCTCGAATACGACTTCACGTTCGCGGGTATCGGCAAGAAGGGCGGTTACTGATCGCCCAGGATCGTCACGGCTTGCCACGCGTTCCCGCGTGGCCACTGCCTGACTGAGTGAATGAATGCAGCAGGCGGCGCCCGGGCGATGCAACCCGTTGCGCCGCGTTCTCCGGAAGGGCTAATGAGAATCAACCGAAAGATCGCGATCCTCGCCACGCTGGCGTCGCTGGCCGGCGCCGCGCACGCGGCCGATTTGCCGACCTTCAAGCTGGAAATGAACGACGGCAAGCTGAATCCGGCACGTATCGAGGTGCCTGTCGGGCAGCGCATCAAGATCGAAATACGCAACACCGGCAAGGGTGCGGCCGAGTTCGAAAGCGTTCAGTTGCGCAAGGAAAAAGTGTTGGCGCCGGGGGCGGAATCGTTCGTCGTGATCGCGCCGCTGGATCCGGGCGAGTACAAGTTTTTTGACGATTTTCACCAGCAGGCGCAGGGCGTGATCGTCGCGAAATAAGGGCTTGGGCCGCGAGCGCAAGTTGATCGGGCGTTCGACACTGTAGTAGACGGAGGGCTAGATGGGTCAGGTGTTGTTCATCGTATGGCGGGAAAGTGTCGAGGCGTTGCTGGTCGTCGGCATCCTGTACGCGTGGTTGAAGAATGGCGACGAAGACGCGCGCCGTGGTTTGCCGTATTTGTGGGGCGGCGTCGCGGCTGGCGTGATCGCGGCGGTCGCGCTCGGCGTGGCGTTGGTCGGCTTCACCGAGGTGCTTTCCGGTGACGCGCAGGATTATTTCCAGACCGCCATGGTGCTGGTCGCCTGCGTGCTGATCGTGCAGATGGTGCTGTGGATGAAGCAGCACGGCCGCTCGCTCAAGCGCGACATGGAACAGTCGCTGCAAAAGAGCACGCGCGATTCGAACTGGTGGGGCGTCGCATTGCTGGTCGCGCTGGCGATTGCGCGTGAGGGCAGCGAAACGGTCATCTTCCTGTACGGCCTCGGCTTCGGTCAGTCGGGTCACGTGGACGGCAGCCAGATGCTTGCAGTGTTCATCGGCCTCGGTCTCGCGCTTCTGACTTTCTACGCATTGCAACTGGGCGGCAAGTTCTTCTCGTGGCGGCTTTTTTTTCGCGTCACCGAGATCATGCTGCTGTTTCTCGGTGCGGGCCTGTTCCAGACCGGCGTCGACAAACTGATCGACAAGGAAATCCTGCCGACGCTGGTCGGCCAGATGTGGAATTCGTCGGCCATCCTCGACGATTCGAGTACGCTCGGTTCGCTGATCGCCACGCTCACCGGTTATCGCGCGCATCCGGCGCTGATGAATCTGATTGCCTACGCCGTGTACTGGACGGTGGTCTATCTGCTGGTGCGTCGCGCGAACCGTAAGCCGGTGCAGCAGGCTGCTGGGCGCGCAGCATGAGTACAGTCATGACGCGCCCAGGCCGCCTCGCGGCGGCCGGTCAGTGGATGCAGCGTCACGGCGGGCTGATTCGCGGCATTCAGTGGGTGGTCGTGGCGGTGTACGCGTTTCTGATTCTGGTGCCGGCGGCGACGCCGCTGCCGGACGACACCGCGCATCTGTGGAACAACCTGACGCTTGCAGCGCAGTTCGTGTTCTGGGGCATCTGGTGGCCGTTCGTGCTGCTGTCGATGGTGATGCTCGGCCGCGTATGGTGCGGCGTGCTGTGCCCGGAAGGTGCGCTCGCGGAGTTCGCCAGCAAATATGGCCGCGGCTGGGCGATTCCGCGCTGGATGCGCTGGGGCGGCTGGCCGTTCGTCGCGTTCGGCCTCACCACCATCTACGGCCAGATGGTGAGCGTCTACCAGTATCCGAAGGCGGTGCTGCTGGTGCTCGGCGGCTCGACCTTCGCGGCGATGATCATCGGTTTGCTGTACGGGCGCGAGAAGCGCGTCTGGTGCAAATATCTGTGCCCCGTCAACGGGGTTTTTTCGCTGCTGGCGCGCCTCGCGCCGTTTCACTACAAAGTCGACGAAGACGCGTGGCGCCGTTCATACAAGAACGGTGAGCACGGGCACCGGGTGATTCCGATCAATTGCGCGCCGCTGGTGCCGCTGCGCAATATGAAGGGGGCGTCGGACTGCCATATGTGCGGCCGTTGCAGCGGGCATCGCGACGCGATTGCCTTGACGTGGCGCGCGTCTTCATCGGAAGTGGTCGAGCTCGGCGACAAGCAGGCGAGCGCATGGGACACCGCGTTGATCCTCTACGGCCTGCTCGGCATCGCGATCGGCGCATTTCACTGGACCGCTTCGCGCTGGTTCGTCGACCTGAAGATGTTCTTCGCGACGTGGCTGGTCGATCACGACATCACGTGGCCGCTCGACACCAACGCGCCGTGGTTCCTGTTCACGCATTACCCCGAGCAGAACGACGTGTTCTCGTGGCTCGACGGCACGATGGTGATCGGCTATATCCTCGCCACGGCGCTGGTGTACGGCACGGCGCTGCTGGTGCTGCTGACGGGCGCCACGCGCATGCTGGGGCGCTTCAACTTCGTGCGTCTGCATCATCTGACGCAAGGGTTGATTCCGATTGCCGGCGCGGGAGTATTCCTCGGCCTGTCGGCCACTACGCTGTCGCTGCTGCGCGCGGAACATGTGGCGTTGTGGTGGGCATCGGATCTGCGCATCGGCATTCTGGCGATTGCCAACCTGTGGAGCGCGTGGCTGGCCTGGCTCGTCACACGCCGCTATAGCGAGCGCTTCGTTCAGCGTGGCCTCGCGATGCTGTGGTTCGTCGCGGCGCTGGCCGTGGTCGATAGCGCGTGGTGGCTGATGTTCTGGGGCTGGGCGTCGAAGTAAGCGCGCTGTCGCAGTGCTTGTCGTGTTTGGGCCGTGAAAAAGCCGTGGAGATGAAAACATCCCACGGCTTTTTTACATCTATCGCCAGCGACACACGTCGTTTCGTGCATCCGCATTGGCTGAGAACCCAAATGAGAACCAAAAAAGCGGCCTGGCTGGCTGCGACGGCTGGCTTGGTGTCTGCACGAAGGGGTCTAGTTCTCACGTGCAAGCCGTCGTGGCTGGCTAATGCCCAACACCTCTCGAGGAGGTGGTCCCCACAATACCCGGTACGTCCTTCTGTTCGTTCCTTATTTCGTCAGGATCAGCTTGCCCAGGCGCGTTGCGCGCAACTGGTAGGTTTCACCGTTATGGATGATGCTGACGTGGCTTTGTCCTTGCAGTAGTGCGTCGCTGCGCACGACCCGATTCGACGACTCTCCCGAACTGTCGACGCGATCCACGACGGGCTTCGTGGCGGTTGCCGTGGTCGTCGATGGTTTCGGACGGCTGGTCAGCGTGGCCGCCGGGCGGCGCAGGCTGAGTGTGGAAGAGCGCGTGAGATCGGTCATTCGTTTTAGCTGTGAGTCGATTCGATGGATTAATTCTAAATGATAACCATTCCTATTTACAAGAAAGGGAAATTGATCGGATTCTGCGTTCGATAGCCAGATGCGCGGGAGAGCAATACGATCAAAGGCATGGAGGCAAGGCCGCCGTCAAACTGGCGGCCTGGAATGCTCGTGCGCAAGCAGGGGCGCCTGCGCGTAAATTTCAATGCAACGAACCGGGTTCCTGCTTCGTCTGCACGTACTGACGAATCAGCCGCACCGTGTCGATATCCGACTCGCGATACGCCGACTTGACGATCTCGGTCGTCTGCACCGCATCCTGGTCGTCGGAGACGGGCAGGGTAGTCGTGTACTCGAAGCGCAGAAACAGCTGCAACTCGTCGGGCTGCTCGATGGTCATGGTCAGCGAGCCGCCGACATGCGATTCGGTCGGCAGAATGTCGTAGCGTACGCTCTGGCTCTCCAGCAGCGTGACACGGTCGCGCACGGTGGCCTGGCCGTAGTGCAGCTCACGTTCCAGTATGTTCCCGGTGCGCGACAGGATGGTGCAACTGTCGAGACCGAGCACAAACAGCTGCGGCTGCTCGGCGCGCAGCACGAGACCCTCCCACAACTGCTCGCGGGTCATCGAGTCGACAAGCGGATTCAACGGATCGTTGATCTGGATAAGGTGTTCGAAATTCAAGACGACAGCTTCCTATGAAAGCGCTGCAATACGTTCTGCCCTGTTCATCCGGGTCCTGCGGGTTTTGCCGCGCTCTCTCGCGCGACGTTACGCGGCTGCGAGTCCCGAACGAATCGTGATTGAATGCGTCAGGATCTTGTGAACCGGACACGCATTGGCAATCTGCAAAAGCCGTTCCCGCTGCTCGTCGGACAGATCGCCTTCCAGCACGATCCGGCGGTCGATGGTCGAGCCGGCGTCGCCGGTTTCCATCGACAGCGCCACGCGCACACCGGTGAGCGGCCAGCCCTTGCGCTGCGCGTACATCTTCAGCGTGATCGACGTACACGCGCCGAGACTCGACAGCAATAGCGCGATGGGCGCCGGCCCACGATCACCACCACCCAGCGACTCGGGTTCGTCGGCGAGCCACGTGTGCTTGCCGTCGTCGAATATGACCTGAAAATTCGTCGAACCGATGTGGGCGGTGACGGTGGACTCTGCCATGCGGGCTCCTGAACAGGGACGGAAACCGCCGCGCGCCGACGACCGTTATGGCTAAACGGCGCGGCGTGCGGCATGAATCGCTATTGTGAACGAATTTACCGGCGTCCGCGCCACATGGCGCGGCGCGGCGGCGCGATGCCAACCGCGCCGCGATGCTTCCTGGCGGCCAGGCGTACCCGGTGCCCAATGCCCGCTCAGTGTGTGATCGCGCCCATGCGCCCGGCCTGGTAGTCGGTGACGGCCTGACGGATCTCATCTTCGGTGTTCATCACGAACGGGCCGTAGCGCACCACCGGCTCTTTCAGCGGTACGCCGCCGAGCAGCAGCACTTCGAGCGGCTCGGCGCCGGCCGTGAGCGTGACGCTATCGCCGTCGTTCTGAAATACGACCATCGTCTGCGCGTCGATTTCCTGACGCGCCTCGCCTGCGCCGTAAAAGCCCTTGCCCGACAGGCTGTAGGCGAACACACGATAGTCCGCCGGCACCGGTTGCTGAATCGTCGCGCCCGGTTGCAGCGAGAAATGCTGATACAGGATCGGTGTACGTGTTTCGATTGCCGCCTTGACGCCGAGCGCCTCGCCGGCGATGACCTTGACGCGCACCTTGCCGTCCGCGGACGTCGCGACCGGAATGCCCGACGACGGAATCTCCTGGTAGCGCGGCTCGATCATCTTGTCGCGGCGCGGCAGATTCACCCACAGCTGCAATCCATGCACGCGGCCGCCGGTGCGGACAAATTCCGGATCCGGCATTTCGCTGTGTACGACGCCGGCGCCCGCGGTCATCCATTGCACGTCGCCGGCATGCAACGTGCCCGAATGGCCCGCTGAATCCTTATGGCCGAACTGGCCCTCGAGCGCATAGGTGACCGTCTCGAAGCCGCGATGAGGATGGTCCGGCGCGCCGATGGCCTCGCCGGGCGCGTAGTCGACCGGCCCCATTTCGTCGAGCAGCAGGAACGGGTCGAAATCCATCAGCATGCGGGTCGGGAACGGCCGGTGGACGATAAAGCCGCCACCCTCGGTCGTGCGAACGGCGGGATACGTGCGTTCGATCGTGCGTGTCGTGCTCATCAAAGTCACCTTAAAAAATGGGGAATAGCGTTATTTTTGAAACATGGAGCTATTATAGGGACCGTTTTTCGAGGTGCCAGCCGCTGTCACGCAATGGATTGTTCTATTACTGGAACGATGAGATGAAGATCGATTCACACAATCTGAATGACCTGATGTACTTCTCGCAGGTCGTCGAACATGGCGGGTTTTCCGCCGCCGAGCGCGTGCTGGGCATCTCGAAGTCGCGGCTCTCGCGCCGGCTGACCGAGCTGGAAGCATCGCTGGGCGTGCGTTTGCTGCAGCGCTCCACCCGCAAGCTGGCGCTGACCGAAGCCGGGCAACTGTTCTACCAGCACTGCCAGGCGATGCTCAGCGAGGCGCAGGCGGCCGTCAACGTCGTGCAGCAGTTGCGCTCGTCGCCGCGCGGAACCGTGCGCGTGAGCGTGCCGGTGACCATCTCGCAGACCATCCTGTCGCAAATCCTGCCGGAATTCATGCATCGCTACCCGGAAGTGCGCGTCGTGATGCGCGTGACGAACCGCGTGGTCGATCTGTTCGAGGATTCGATCGACGTCGCGTTGCGTGTGCGCTCCGATCCGCCGGAAAACGCCAACATCGTCGTGCGGCCGTTGTGGCGCACGCAGCAGATGCTGGTTGGCGCGCCGAGCCTGTTGCAGCAGAACGCACCGCCGCTGTTGCCCACCGATCTGAACCGCTTCGAAACGCTCGATGTCCCGACCAGCGACGGCCGCCACGTATTTAACCTGATCGCGCCCGACGGCACGCGCCACGTGCATGAACACGAGCCGCGTCTGGTGAGCGCAGATCTCATGACGATTCGCGAAGCGGTACTGGCCGGCGTCGGCATCGCTGCGTTGCCGGAAATGATGTACGGCGCCGCGTTACGCGCGGGGCAGTTGTCGCCGGTGATGCCGGGTTGGACCTTTCCGACGCCGCAGTTATACGCCGTATTCGTCTCGCGGCAGGGGATGGTGCCGGCGGTGCGTGCATTCGTCGATTATCTGGTCGAGATGCTCGACCCGGACAACGGTAAACACATCGCGGGCGAATGTCCGGCGCTGGAAGAAAAGAAGCCAGCCACGCAGCAGGTATTCGCCGTCGCGTCATAGCGCTTCTGACGCGAAACGGCATCGCTTTTAGCATTTAAGCGCCGCTTGTCATGAGTACTTTCAATGGCCCTTTGCTTGAATGCGCGCGCTCGCAGGCCTATATTGAAATCCCTTCGCTAAGGAGTCTCTTATGCGGAAACTCATGGCCGCTATCATAGCCGGCCTGATAGGGCTGACCGCGCTGTCCGTGTCGACCACGGCTGTCGCATGCGATGGCACTAGCTATCATTCCGATGGCAAGTGATCTCGCCGCCCGAAGGCGCCGAGTGCGCAAAAAAAGAGGCCTTCATCCGACGATGAGGGCCTTTTACTTTTATCCCTTGTTTCAAGGGCTTTTCCGTATTTCAGCAGACGCTGCTTAAGAGTGCGGTACCTCGTACTTATCTGGCCTTCGGCTGTGTAACGAAGCCGATCCTGGTCAGGCCGCCGGCCTGTGCCGCCGACATCACCTCAGCGACTTTCTCATATGCGACCTTGCGGTCCGCATCCAGATGCAACTCTGGTTGCGGGTTCGCTTGCGCGGCCTGCGCGATCTTCGCGCGCAGCGTCGCGTCGTCGACCTTGTGCTCGTCCCACAACACGTTGCCGTCCGCATCGATCGAGACCGAGACCTGCGCGGGCTTCGTGTCTTCCTTCTGACTGCTTGCATGCGGCAGATCGATCTTGACCGCGTGACGAATCACCGGAATCGTCACCATGAAGACGATCAGGAGAACCAACATGACGTCGACAAGCGGCGTCATGTTGATTTCGTTCATCAGGCCGTCGTCATCGTCGCCGGCGAAGGGGCTCATTGCCATCGGAGTGCCTCGCTGATCAGTTGGCGCGCGTGGCGAGTCGCAGACCGTCGCCGCGCCTCGTCGACGACAGGCGGGCGCCCGTCACGAAGAACGCGTGCAGGCCATGCGCGAAGCGGCTTAGCCTGGCGACGATCGCCTTGTTGGCGCGTGTCAATGCGTTGTAACCGAGCACCGCCGGAATCGCGACGAACAGGCCGAACGCGGTCATGATCAGTGCTTCGCCGACCGGGCCGGCCACCTGATCGATCGACGACTGGCCGCTTGCGCCGATCGCCAGCAGCGCGTGATAGATGCCCCATACCGTGCCGAACAGGCCGACGAACGGCGCCGTGCTGCCGACCGACGCGAGAATCGCGAGACCGCTCTGCATGCGTGCGACACTTTCGTCCATCGTGTCTTTCAGGCAGCGCGTGACCCAGTCCGACACGTCCATGCGGTCGTGCAGATGCGGCTGCGTCTGATGATGGTGATCGGCGGCTTCCTGGCCCGAGAGCGCCAGCGCGAGGAACGGGTTGTCCTGCGGCGTCGACGATTCGGCGCCGAGCTTCTTCACGCCGTCGGCGAGATCGTCCGAATGCCAGAACGCCTGCTCGGCGTTCTTCGTGAGCCGCTTCAGCCGCATCACATTCCAGCCTTTGATGACGATCACGCTCCACGACATCACTGACATGAGCAACAGCGCGAGCGCGATACCGCGCGTCACGAAATCCCCTTGCGCCCACACGTGCGCCAATCCGTAGTTTTGCATTGCAATTCCTTTTTTTGAAATTTGCCTCAATCGTTCAGATTGAAGTCGTAAGGCTGGGTGTACGCCGCACGAATCGGCTGGCCGTTCTCGAGATACGGTTTGCAGGCGCTTGCATGCACGGCGGCGAGCGCGGCGTCGTCGAGGCGGCTAAAGCCGCTGCTCTTCTTCAGTTCGATGTTCTCGAGCTTGCCGGTCAGGCCCACCACGAACTTCACATACGCGGTGCCGGTTTCGCCACGCCGCCTGGATAACGACGGGTAGTCGGGTTTGGCGATGTTGCAGTCGAGGTGCGAGACGTTCTTCGGCGCGGCGATTTCCATTGTCTGACGACCGATCGCGGGTGCGGCCTGAGCGGCGGGCGCTGCCGGTGCAGCAGGTGCGGGCGGAGTCGGATCAGGCGCTGCGACCGGCGTTGGCGACGGCGCCGCGGCCTGCGGCAATGGAGTAGGTGTCGGTTCGGGCGTGGGTGCCGGCTTCAGCTGGACCTTCGGCTTGGTGTGAACCGGCGGCGCCGGCTCGGGCGGTGGCGGTGCGATCGATTGCAGTGCGGCGGGCGCCGCGACCGGCGCGGGGCTCAGCAACTCTGCGGTCATGGTGCGTGACTCGATCGGCCGTACGACGGGTTCGCTACGCAGCGTGAGCACAACGGCCAGTAGCGCGACGTGAAGCGCGGCCACCGCGGCAGTCACGGTGAAGGCACGGGAATTCATTCGGACGGAAGTGGCCGGCGCGGCGCCGGCTGAAACGGTATGCGAAGCCGACATGTTAGCGTGGCGGCGCGCCGTCGATATAGCACGTCAGACAAGACAGCATCAGGTTCGGAAGATCAGCAGCGAAATGCACAAAGTAGTCACGAAACCGATCAGCAATTCCATCTCAAGCTCCTTTTAACAGGGGAGGCGGGTAGCTGGCTGGTACGGATACTGGCTTGCTGACGGCAGTGGGGGAAACGCTAGAAGCAGCGCTAGAAGCAACGCGTGAAGCAGAGTGAGGCGGTGAGCCGGAGCGATAAACACTTTCTGGCGCGGCGTGGGCCGCGCCGTGAACCTGACTTCAGGCCGCCTTGCGTTCCTAAAACGTCAGCGGCATCGCTTGCTGGTGATGCTCGAAGCCGCAGCGGCTCGCACAAACGCCGCTTTGCAGCATGACGTCGCGCACGGAGTCCGCGCACTTGCCACAACAGGAGGCGACGCCCAGTTCGAACTGGAGTTCGTCGAACGAATCGATGCCTTCCGCGATCGAGGCACGGATCTTTCGGTCAGAGACAGACTTGCAGACACAGACAATCATGGTAGGGCGTCATAGCGAACGTTAATGCGAATTATTATCATTATGTTTGACGCGTTTGGCAAGCGTCCTGAATGAATTTTTGTAACAAAACCAGACTGTTAGAGGGTTTCGTCTGCGGACCGGGTTCGGCGAGAGTGGCCGGAAGGGCGCAGAAACGCCAAAAAAGTGCCTAAAAAGCGCACAAGAAGGCCCCTCGGTGGCATCAAAGCCGTGTTCCGAGGGTTTATGCGGCTTGGGAATCCGGCGCTGCGGTGCGGCGCGAGGGGATCAATACGCGTTCGACCGCCGCGTCGATATGTAGCAGGGTGGCAGCGAGCTGTTGCTGATGGGCACCGTCGCCGGTCGAAAAAAAACGGGGCAGTGCACTGCCGCTTTCCGGGGCAGCGCGCAGGCCGTGCTGGTCGAGCACCCGTTCCAGTTGGCGTGCAATCGCGACGCTGGTATCGATCAGCGTCAGCCGGTCGCCGACGATGTCGCGGATCGCCGCATCGAGAAAAGGATAGTGAGTGCAGCCGAGCACCAGCGTATCGGCGCCGGCATCGAGCATCGGCTCCAGATAACCGCGCAGTAGCGCGCGCAGTTCGGCCGAACTGACGTCGCACCGTTCCACCGCCTGCACGAGCCCGTGGCCCGGCTGGCACAGAAAGCGGCAATCCGCGGCGTAGCGTTCGAGCAGCGCCTGAAAGCGGGCGCTGCGCAAGGTGACTTGCGTGGCGAGCACGCCGGCGACGCGCGTTTTCGATTGCAGCGCGGCCGGTTTGACGCCGGGCTCTACGCCCACCAACTGAATCGGCAGCTTTTCGCGGACCAGCGCGATCGACTGCGCCGTCGCCGTATTGCATGCGACCACCAGCGCTTTCGCGCCTTGCTTGACCAGCCATTCACCGATCGCGAGGGTGCGGTCGGCGATGAAGTCGTCGTCGCGTTCGCCATAGGGCGCATACAGCGAGTCGGCGACATACAGAATCGCTTCGTCCGGCAGTTGCGCCCGGACCGCGCGCAGCACCGACAAGCCACCCAGGCCCGAATCGAAAATGCCGACCGGCGCGCGCGCATTGGCACCTGCGGTCGCAAGCGGGGCACTTGGAGACGGCGATTCTGCGGGCATAGGCGAAGAGGGCGCGAGCGGCACAGCGGTCAAGGGGACGTCACGAAAACAGAGAGGTGCGCAAGTATATCGCCCGCGCGCGCATGAGCCGGCGCGTGGGCTTTGCCAGCCTGGTTCGATCAGGACTCGACCGAACCCATCGCCGTTTGCTGGTAGTTCTGAATGCCGACCTTGTCGATCAGATCCAGTTGCGTTTCGAGCCAGTCGATGTGTTCTTCGGTGTCGTCGAGAATCTTGACGAAGATTTCACGCGAGATGAAATCGCGAACCGATTCGCAATACACAATCGCTTCTTTACAGGTGTTTTGCGAGATCTGTTCGAGCTTCAGATCGCATTCGAGGATTTCCTTGGTTTCCTCGCCGATCAGCAGCTTGTGCAGGTCTTGCAGATTCGGCAGGCCGTCGAGCATGAAAATGCGTTCGATCAGCCAGTCGGCGTGCTTCATTTCGCCGATCGATTCGTCGTATTCATGCTTGCCGAGTTTTTCGAGGCCCCAGTGCTTGTACATCCGTGCGTGCAGGAAGTACTGATTGATGGCGGTGAGCTCATTCTTCAGTTGAGCGTTCAGATACTCGATAACTTTTTTATCGCCTTGCATGGTGATTCCTTATGAGGGCTTTGAATTTTCAACAACAATAAACGCCAGGCCTGAAAAAGCCAAGGAGACGGGCGCATCTTTTGACATTGTTGTTGGGCTCACGCGCCGCGCTTGCCGCGGCCATGAAAAAGCCGGGACCGCAGCCCCGGCTTCCTGACACACATGACAGGCGTTAGCAGCGAATCAAACCGTCGCGACCGGAATCTTGCCGATCCTGGCTTGCCATTCCTTCGGGCCGGTCTGATGCACGGACGTGCCGTTCGAATCGACCGCCACCGTTACCGGCATGTCCTGCACGTCGAACTCGTAGATCGCTTCCATGCCCAGGTCTTCGAACGCGAGAACCTTCGCGCTGCGAATCGCTTTCGACACGAGGTACGCGGCGCCGCCCACGGCCATCAGATACGCGGCCTTGTGCTTCTTGATCGCCTCGATTGCGACCGGGCCGCGTTCGGCTTTGCCGATCATCGAAATGAGGCCGGTTTGCGACAGCATCGTTTCGGTGAATTTGTCCATCCGCGTGGCGGTGGTGGGGCCGGCCGGGCCGACGGCTTCGTCGCGCACCGGATCGACCGGGCCGACGTAGTAAATCACGCGGTTGGTGAAGTCGACCGGCAGCTTTTCGCCCTTCGCGAGCATATCGGCGATGCGCTTGTGCGCGGCGTCGCGGCCCGTCAACATCTTGCCCGACAGCAGGAGTGTCTGGCCCGGCTTCCAGCCGGCGACTTCTTCCGGCGTCAGCGTGTTCAGATCGACGCGCTTGCTGGTTTCCGTATTCGGTTCCCACTGCACCTTCGGCCATGCGTCGAGCGACGGCGCTTCGAGCTTCGCGACGCCCGAGCCGTCCAGCGTGAAGTGCGCGTGACGCGTGGCGGCGCAGTTCGGGATGATCGCGATCGGCTTGCTCGCGGCGTGCGTCGGCGCGGCCATGATCTTCACGTCGAGCACCGTTGCCAGACCGCCGAGGCCTTGCGCGCCGATGCCCAGCGCGTTGACCTTCTCGTGCAGTTCGATACGCAGTTCTTCGATCCAGTCTTTCGGGCCGCGGGCGATCACGTCCTGGATGTCGATCGGATCCATCAGCGATTCCTTGGCCATCACCATCGCTTTCTCGGCGGTGCCGCCGATGCCGATGCCGAGCATGCCCGGCGGACACCAGCCTGCGCCCATGGTCGGCACGGTCTTCAGAATCCAGTCGACGATCGAGTCCGACGGGTTCAGCATCGCGAACTTCGACTTGTTTTCCGAGCCGCCGCCCTTGGCCGCGACCTGCACGTCGACCTTGTCGCCCGGCACGATCTCGTAGTGGATCACGGCCGGCGTGTTGTCTTTAGTATTCTTGCGCGCGCCTTCCGGCGGGCTCACGATCGACGCGCGCAGCACGTTGTCCGGGTTCAGATAACCGCGGCGCACGCCTTCGTTGATCATGTCGGTGACGCTCATCGTCGCACCGTCCCAACGCACGTCCATGCCGACCTTCACGAACACCGTGACGATGCCGGTGTCCTGGCAGATCGGCCGCTTGCCTTCGGCGCACATGCGGCTGTTGGTCAGGATCTGCGCAATCGCATCCTTCGCGGCCGGGCTCTCTTCGAGTTCGTACGCGCGGCCCAAGGCCTGGATGTAATCGAGCGGGTGGTAGTAGCTGATGTACTGAAGCGAATCAGCAATGCTCTGAATCAGATCTTCCTGTTTGATGACGGTCATGGCTAGCTCAGTGGGGACGGTGGCGCCTGTTTTCCGGCCGCGGATTATGCGGTCAGTCGTGCGCCTTCAGGGGAGTGGAGTCGTGTGAACTGTGTGAACTCACGACATGCAATGCCGTGGGTTCCTGAAAATGCTTGGGGTGCGTGTGCGTGGTGAGGCGGTCGACCAGCGCCATCACGAGCGCCGAGACGAGGAACGCGACGTGAATGATCACCTGCCACATGATGGTGTGCGTCGTATTCTGGTCGGGGCTGATGAAGGTCTTCAACAGATGGATCGACGAGATGCTGATCAGCGCCATCGACAGTTTCACTTTCAGCACGCCGGCGTTCACGTGGTCGAGCCATTCCGGTTCGTCCGGATGCCCCTCAACGCCGAGGCGCGATACGAACGTTTCATACCCGCCGATGATCACCATGATCAGCAGGTTCGAGATCATCACCACGTCGATCAGGCCGAGTACGACCAGCATGATGTTGGTTTCGTCGAGCGTCATCGACGCCGAGACGAGATGCCAGACTTCTTTCAGGAACAGGACGACATAGACAGCCTGGGCGACGATCAGGCCCAGGTAGAGCGGCACCTGCAACCAGCGGCTCATGAAGATGACGATGGGCAGCGGGCGCATCGGGCGGCGCTGACGGGCGAAGTCGGGTCGCGTGGCGGACATAGGCTAGAGTCGGATGAGGCGCAGGTGATGGAATGCGGATTAAATACGCAGATTAAATGCACCGGCCTGGCGCCTGGACCGGGCGCGCGGATCAGGCACGCGGCACAGTACACAGACGAGGCGAGGACAGCGCGGTGTACGGCCCGGGCGGGTCGCAAAACTCGCGCCAGGCGCGCTATTGTACAGTGCCTCCTGAATTTGCCGCGACGGCGCGGGCAGAAACGGATTGAGCCATTCGTCGCGTTTGACGCGGCGTCGGCTTGGTCACACGCAGCAGTGGCCACAACATGGCCATCGCGATCACGAAGCGCAGCAGCGCAAACAGCGGGACGGGGACAAACGCGACGATCGATTGACCGATTCCGGCATTGCGCCCAACCGGCAGCATCGAGGTAATGAGAAGCAGGGCGTAACGATTCAGGCTGGAATCCGGACGGCTAGTTCAGTTAGCATTGTAAAAGGGCGCGTTCGCCAGCGTAAAGGCGCGGCGCCGATGCAGTCCGCGAGTCGCGATGCCTGTGCGTGCCACGTCGGAAGCGCGAGCGTGCCATCACGCGTAGCATCGAACTGTCTGGACGTACATGTGCGCTCTGTGCGCTCAAGGGCGTTCACGTAAGTGGCCGGTAAGTTGCAAGGCTTATCTTTGCTGTGGGCGCAGGCATTTCGCTGAACGCGTATCGATGCTGCACTGCCGCATGGGTCGCATCGAGGTTGTATGTTCAAACGGATGGCCTGCTGCGCTTCGACCTATGCGGTCGGGGCACGAGGGTTGGAGACAAGGCGCCGCATTTCGCGGCGTCACCATGACACGGCGCGTCACAGGCGCGCCGGTACAGGTTTTACGTTTCATCTTCACCAAGGGGTTGTCGATGTCTGCGATTGAATCGGTTCTTCAGGAACGCCGCGTTTTCCCGCCCTCCGCTGAAGCAGCGGAAGGTGCGACGATCTCCGGCATGGACGCGTACCGGGCGCTTGCCGCCGAAGCGGAACGCGATTACGACGGTTTCTGGGGGCGCCTCGCCCGCGAAACGCTCAACTGGCACAAGCCCTTCACGAAGGTGCTCGACGAATCGAAGGCGCCGTTCTACACGTGGTTCGAAGACGGCCAGCTGAACGCTTCGTATAACAGCATCGACCGTCACGTCGAAGCGGGCAACGGCGAGCGCGTCGCGATCATTTTCGAAGCCGACGACGGCACCGTCACCAACGTTACCTACAAAGACCTGCTGCAACGCGTGTCGCGCTTTGCGAACGCACTGAAGAAGCGTGGCGTGAAGAAGGGTGACCGCGTCGTGCTCTATATGCCGATGTCGGTCGAGGCCGTCGTCGCGATGCAGGCCTGCGCGCGCATTGGCGCGACTCACTCGGTGGTGTTCGGCGGCTTCTCGTCGAAGTCGCTGAACGAGCGTCTGGTGGATGTGGGCGCGGTCGCGCTCGTCACCTCAGACGAACAGATGCGAGGCGGCAAGGCGCTGCCGCTGAAGAACATCGCCGACGAAGCCATCGCCATGGGCGGCTGCGAAGCGGTCAGGAGCGTGATCGTCTATCGGCGCACCGGCGGCAAGATCGCATGGAACGAAGGCCGCGACCGGTGGATGCATGAACTCACCCAGGCCGAATCGGATCAATGCGCGCCCGAGTGGGTTGGCGCCGAGCATCCGCTCTTTATCCTCTATACGTCCGGTTCGACCGGCAAGCCGAAGGGCGTGCAGCACAGTACCGGCGGCTTTCTGCTGTGGGCCGCGCAGACCATGAAGTGGACCTTCGACTGGAAGCCCACGGATGTGTTCTGGTGCACCGCCGACATCGGCTGGATCACCGGCCATAGCTACATCGGGTACGGCCCGTTGACGCTCGGCGGCACCCAGGTCGTGTTCGAAGGCGTGCCGACCTATCCGAACGCCGGCCGCTTCTGGGACATGATCGCGAAGCACAAGGTCTCGTTGTTCTATACGGCGCCGACGGCGATCCGCTCGCTGATCAAGGCCGCCGACGCGGACCCGAAAGTGCATCCGAAGAGCTACGACCTGTCGTCGCTGCGCATCATCGGTACGGTCGGCGAGCCGATCAATCCCGAAGCGTGGGTGTGGTACCACGAGAATGTCGGCGGCGGGCGCTGCCCGATCGTCGATACGTGGTGGCAGACCGAAACCGGCGGCCACATGATCTCGCCGCTGCCTGGCGCCACGCCGCTGGTGCCGGGTTCGTGCACATTGCCGCTGCCGGGCATCATGGCGGCGGTGGTCGATGAAACCGGCCAGGACGTGCCGAACGGACAGGGCGGGATTCTGGTCATCAAGCGGCCCTGGCCGGCAATGATCCGCACGATCTGGGGCGATCCGGACCGCTACCAGAAGAGCTACTTCCCCGAAGAACTCGGCGGCAAGCTGTATCTCGCCGGCGATGGCGCGGTGCGCGACAAGGAAACCGGCTACTTCACGATCATGGGCCGCATCGATGACGTGCTCAACGTGTCGGGACACCGCCTCGGCACCATGGAGATCGAGTCGGCGCTGGTGTCGAACCCGCTCGTCGCCGAGGCAGCCGTGGTCGGACGTCCTGACGATACGACCGGCGAAGCCGTGTGCGCATTCGTCGTGCTCAAGCGCGCGCGTCCGGAGGGCGAGGAAGCGGTGAAGCTCGCCAACGAATTGCGCGCGTGGGTCGGCAAGGAGATCGGTCCGATCGCCAAGCCGAAGGACATCCGCTTCGGCGAGAACCTGCCGAAGACGCGTTCGGGCAAGATCATGCGCCGCCTGTTGCGCTCGCTCGCGAAGGGCGAGGCCATCACGCAGGACGTGTCGACGCTGGAGAACCCTGCGATTCTCGATCAACTCGGCGAGTCGCTTTGAGTCTCGAAGCCACCGCGCGGACAATCCCGATTGCCTGCCCGGTGGCTTTTTGATACATAGGCGCATGACCGCGCCGCATCACGCTTCTCACGCTAGGCTCAATCCCGCACCCGAACCGCCTACGGTTTCGGCAGCGATGGCGCGCGCGCATCAGACGTACTGGCGGTTCAACCTCGCGCTGATCGCCACGTTGATGACCTTGGGCTTCGTCGTGTCGTTCGGCGTGCCGCTGGTGGCGCCGGCGTTGGCGCAGGTGCGCATCGGCGGTTTCAGATTGCCGTTCTACTTCGGCGCGCAAGGGGCGATTCTCGTGTATGTCGCGCTGATCGTCGCCTATATCTTGCTGATGCAGCGCGCCGACCGCCGGCTGCAACGCGCCTTCGATACCGACGCCAGCGTCGATTCAACCGTGCGCGGAAATTGAGCCGATGAAGCTCACGCATCGACTGATCCGCTCGTACGCGTTCTACACGCTTGGCTTCCTGTTGTTCGTCTATGTGATGTGGCGCATCGAGCGCACCACCGGTCCCGGTGTCTGGATCGGCTACGTGTTCCTGTTCGTGCCGATTGCGGTGTATGCGGTGATCGGCGTGCTGTCACGCACCTCCGATCTGGTCGAATACTACGTAGCGGGGCGGCGCGTGCCGTCCGCCTTCAACGGCATGGCGACCGCCGCCGACTGGCTGTCCGCTGCGTCGTTCATCGGCCTGGCCGGTTCGATCTACGCGACCGGCTACGACGGCCTTGCGTATGTGATGGGCTGGACCGGCGGCTATTGCCTCGTCGCGTTTCTGCTTGCGCCGTACGTGCGCAAGCTCGCGCGCTACACGATTCCCGATTTTCTCGGCACGCGGTTTTCGAGCAACGCCGTGCGTGGACTTGCTGCGTTAGCGGCTATCCTGTGCTCGTTCGTCTATCTGGTCGCGCAGATTCAGGGCGTCGGGTTGATTGCGACGCGTTTTATCGGCGTCGACTTCGCCGTCGGCATTTTCTGCGGACTGGCGGGCATTCTGGTGTGCTCGTTTCTGGGCGGCATGCGTGCTGTGACGTGGACCCAGGTCGCGCAATACATCATCCTGATCGCGGCGATTCTGATTCCGGTCTCGATGATCGCGCATAAGGACGGCCTCGGCTGGGTGCCGCAGTTCAATTACGGCCGCTTGATGGCGCGCGTTGAAGTATTGGAGAAGCAGGTGCGTGACGCGCCTCTCGAACAGACCGTACGCGACGACTATCGGCAGCGCGCCGCGCTGATGCAGACGCGCCTCGACGCCCTGCCGCAATCGTTCGTCGACGAGAAGCAGCGGCTCGCCCAGGAAGTGGCGGACCTGCGGCGCCACAACGGCCCGCTGCGCGAGATCAAGGCGCGCGAGCGGGCGCTCGAACAGTTTCCACGCGATGCCGCCGCTGCGCAGATCGTCTGGACCCAGCGACGTGACGAGATGCTGATGCGAGCCGCTGCACCGGTGCCGATGCACGAGCCGTTTCCTACCGCGAGCGATGAGGATCGGCGCACCCATGAGCGCAATTTCCTGTCGCTGCTGTTGTGTCTATCGCTTGGCACGGCGAGCCTGCCGCACATCCTGACACGCTATAACACGACGACTTCGGTGGCCTCCGCGCGACGCTCGGTCGGCTGGACGCTGTTCTTCGTCGCGCTGTTTTATCTGACGGTGCCGGTGCTCGCCGTGCTGATCAAGTACGAGATGCTGACCCATGTAGTAGGTCATCACTTTGCCGATTTGCCGCAATGGCTGACGCAATGGGGCAAGGTCGAGCCGAGTCTGATCAGTCTTGCCGATACGAACGGCGATGGCATCGTGCGCTGGAGCGAGATCCAGATGCAGCCGGACATGGTGGTGCTGGCCGCGCCCGAGATCGCGGGGCTGCCGTATGTGATGTCCGGGCTGATTGCGGCGGGCGCGCTGGCGGCGGCGCTTTCGACCGCGGATGGTCTGCTGCTGACGATCGCCAACGCGTTATCGCACGACGTCTACTATCACATGGTCGATCCGTCGGCATCGAGCCAGCGGCGTGTGACGATCTCGAAGATTCTGCTGCTGGGGGTGGCACTGTTCGCGTCGTATGTGGCGTCGTTGAATACGGGGAATATTCTGTTTCTGGTGGGCGCGGCGTTTTCGCTGGCGGCGTCGAGCCTGTTTCCGGTGCTGGTGCTGGGCGTGTTCTGGAAACGCACCACGCGTCTGGGCGCCGTCGCGGGGATGGTGGCGGGGCTGGTGGTGTGCATTTACTACATCGTGTCGACGTATCCGTTCTTCACGCAAATGACGGGCTTCGCGGGCGCGCGGTGGTTCGGGATCGAACCGATCAGCTCAGGCGTATTCGGCGTGCCGGCCGGGTTTCTGGTGGCGATCGGCGTGAGTTTGATCGACCGGAAACCGGATGCTTATACGCGGGCGTTGGTGGACTATATCCGGCATCCGTAGGCCGGTTTGCGCACGGGCGTGGCGCGGAGCCCGAAGTTTGCTATAATTCGGCTCCCCGCCGGAGAGATGGATGAGCGGTTTAAGTCGCACGCCTGGAAAGCGTGTATAGGTTAATAACCTATCCGGGGTTCGAATCCCCGTCTCTCCGCCAGGTAGCTAATAACGACGGGCCTTTTGGCCCGTTTTTATTTTCTACCCACCAAACAACCCGCCAAAGCGCCGAATGCGCTACAACACTTTCGCAGAGGGGCACCGCAGACCCTGTCAGAGAGGGGGCAACGGAACCCCATGCGCCGTCCTGCCCTGGACCGTCCTAGCAGTCTTTGAGGCGTCGCACCCGGCGGACCCGTGCCCGGTTGAACGACGACGTCAAGGGCGGCATGGCCGACCTTCCCATAGCGCCGATTTGCCTTCCCTGCCACGGCATGAGGGGCGCGATACGCGACAGGTTGAAACTCCCGCCTCGGCGAGCGTGCCCGTGATCAGTCGTCGGCCACGCTGGTGACGAGCGGCGCGGAGCGTTGAACATTCGCGATTTTCAAGGGTTCTCTACCGCAAGCGAGAAGAGATGCACTTCCACTGACATGAACAAGTCGACGCAATCTGCTGGGCCTATAAAGTCAAACAGGACGGTTTGGCCCTGAAGAGCGGGGGTGATCTCAAATGAACAGCCTGTGGGCGATTTGCACGGCGCGCAAAAATTGTGTGCGGGAAATTTTGCTAGTTTAGCTGGCTGATCGATCCGGAAACGGTTGCCATGGGATACACCATTGCGAAGATGCCTAAGAAGTTCGAGATGTGGGGCGCGGTCGAAATAATTGTTGCGTTCGAGAGCATCGCCGAGTGCGATCAAAGCTCCTGTCAACCAAACGCAATCGAGGTCATCTTTCGTTTGTGAGTGCTGGGATGCTTCTCGTAAGTAATGGTCAAATGCGAATACATGCTTGGTGCCGTCTTTTCGAAAGACCTCACGCGTGTTGCTGTAGTCTATTGGCTGACTTCTATCAACCTCCGCCGCTACGTCGAGAATTGCAGAGTGGACATAGTATCCGCCGCCTAGCCGATGAGCGAGCCTTGCGATGCGGAAGGCCTCCAGATTCAGCAGCGGAAGGATGTTGCCCCCGCACTCACAGCGGACTCTGGTTGGGTTCGCTTCGATCTGATAGACCGAGTCACAGCCAAAGAAAATACCTTCCTTCATAATCGACCAGTCCTGGTGAATAGCAATAGCAAGCTTCTCGTATTATGGCGCTCCGGGAGTCGCTCGCCCGGCGCGCAGCTTCTACGCACCGGGCGCATGAGACTTCAGCCTGCCTTACAGGTCGTCCAGCACTTCAACCGCGCCATCGATGAACCCGCGTCATCGCCGTGCTTGGCTCGGTCCGGTAGGGTCAGAAAGTATCATTGATCTTTTGTCAACGATACCCTGCGCGAATGCCTTTGACCGAGGCTGATCGGTGGAAAGGGGGCTACCTGACGGCGCGGGCCATTTCATCTACTGGTAGATCCCCGCCCGTTCACATTCGTTACTCGCGGCGCCTCCGCGGCTGTCGCGCCAATGTCAAGCAAGTGAAGGCGGGCAGGCGTGGGCGGCGACTGAGGCGGTGGTGCGGTAGTCACGCGATTCAACATGGCCACGGACTAATAAAACCGTTCGAGCATTTGTAAAGTGTGGGGCGTGGCGGGGGAGGTGGAGGATCATAAAGCGCACGACAGGCCGTGTCGATCGATGCTGCGCCGATAAAGCTTGCAGTGGATCGCGCTCGATCCGTTACGCAGGCTTCGCCTAAAGTGTAGCGGGCGAATATTCCGCTCCGACGTTCAACGCGATGCGGCTCCGGGTAACGCCGATTGCAGTCGGCGAAAATCATCGCCGCTGCTATATCGTTCGCCACGCCCGGCATACTGTCGAGGATGCAACTGTAAAAATCACCCTGCCCGAACAGACCGGCGTGCGCAACCGACGCGCAGAGCATCAACGCGCACAGGCTGCCTAAACGTTTGTTGGCCTTCATTGGTATCCCCGGGAGCGACCGGAATCAATCAACGCAGCAAGTTGTCGAACTCGTCCGATAATTGGACAAAGACTTGCTGTGGATACTGGTAAGTCGTGCCGCCTCGATACTCCACCACGATGAACGGCGCGCGGTAAGCCCAGCAGCCATCGCGAGACGTCAGCGCATCGCTGGCGACCTCATAGAAGTATCGGCCACCGGTGCAGCCATGCACCTGATTCGTAAGTTCGATGATTGACCCGTCCTGTGTACGCGTGTATGCGATCTCCGCGTAATGTTGCTGCGCCTGTACCGCAGGGGCCTGCGGCACCGCCACTGGCACCGTTATAGCTGCGGGTGTCGAAGGGATTGGAACGGCCGTGCCTGGATCGAAGGTGCTCTGCGGCGCAGCTGGCAGCGTCGGGGGTGATGGAACTGCCGCGCTCGGATCGAAGGCGCTCTGTGGCATAGCCGCCGGGGTCTGGAACTGGCGTAGATCGACAGCAGGTGCCAGGTTAGGTATCACGGCAGACTGATCGATGATCGTCGGTACAGCAGACGTCGGGGCGGGCTGCGCGGCGGCGGAATCGAAGTACGTTGCGTTTTGTTCGCGCAGGTTCTCCAGCCGAGCCAGTTGTTCGAGGCCCAACGCATTAAGCTTCGCCAGTAAGAAAACCAACGCCACAAACGCGATGAGTCTTCCTGCTGATCGTGGCGCGCGAAGAACCCGGTAGCCGCCTTTTTTGTCATAGCAGGTTGACCCAAGCCTCTTCAGTTCGCCGTAGCGGCATCCCAGCGCGATTAGGCTCACCAGCGGTATGCCAAATGCATACGCCGGCCCCCACAGGGCGAAGTTGCGCTGCAGATATTGGCGAGGCGACAGACGTTCCCCGGTGAGCGTGCGCACCGAGATGCCAAGCAGCGTTTTGCCTGGTGTATTACCAAGGCATTGATACACGACCGTATCAACAAGAAAGCAGAGGGGCAGTGTGGCGAATCCCGTTGTGAGGAAGCACAGTCCGCGATTGTCGTAAATCCAGTCAGTTACCGTGACGCCGAAGAACTTGCCGACGAACCCGAAGACCCAACCGACGGTGTACCAGCCCGCGAACCCGCAAAGCCCCACGTCCAAACCCCGCGCGAAAAAGCGTGACCAGGGCCCCGCTTCTCCGGCTGTGCCGTCAGGCAGACTGACGAAGCCGACTGATGGACGACCAGAAGCGCTGCGACCCAGCGGTTCGCGGGAAGGACTCGTGGAGTGCGCGCCCGCTGTCTGCGGGACTAGTTTGCAGCTGCAGTACTTACATACCCGAGCCTCTTTGCGGATTAGTTCTCTACAGTCTGGGCAGAGGACATGCGTTTCTGGTGTGATTCCATCCATCTCTGTTCTTCCTATAGATGTTTTTGGCGCGGCAAGGCAGAGCCTCCGTCAAATGTTCGCCGCGCGGCCCGATGAGCACTGGACCCGAGATCGGTTTGACGGCCGTATCTTCATGAGCTGACCGAGATCACGAGCTCGTTGCAGCAAGCCACGCCTGCCAAGACTCTCCGTTTGCGACGCGCTCGGCTTCGTTTTCTTGTAGTGCCTGCCGGAGCGGGCGCGGTCACAAGTCAGGCTCAAGGGATCGTGCAGTTGATACGCTGACCCGGCGGAAGCATGGAGCAGGAATGCATGACGCTGCCCGAAGAAATCCAGGCCGTGTTAGTTGCTGCCGAGTCCATCGCGGGTGCTGGCACCACGCTTGGCGTAGCGATCTTCTCCGCGCCCATCATGACGGTAATCAACGCGGGGTAGTCGTAAGCGGCCCCCGTACCGGTGTCAACTGCCGCACCGATGGGTCCACCAAACAGACCGAAGAGAATGTTCCCGAACGCCATACCCTTGGTCGACGATTTAACTGTCGTAATGCCGGGTTCGCTCTCTGCCCTCTCGCACTTGATGTTCAGGTCATCGTATGAACGGTGCATTGCGACCGTGCCGGGCGTCGTCACAAACCATGTGCCCTTGTTGTTCGTCAGTTGGCAGTTGGCACCGCTCACAAGCTCTGTGCCTCTGCGCGTTTCAACCGAAACCACCTGAGTCGAGCCGTCGATAATGGAGGCACACCCGGTGAGGGCGAGCAGCCCCAGCACGGCAAATGTTGATTTCATTCTGGTCCCCGTTTCGTTTCTTGTACCCGTCAAAGCGGGCGTGTGATTACTGGTCACCTATCCAGTTGCGCGCTGCAATCTACGCGTGCAGTCGCGCGCCCGTTTCAGGACACGGCAAATACTTCCCCCATGCCGTGGATCGACAATACGCATTTCTCGAAGATTTTCTGTGCGCTGCTACGCATTGGACGCCCGTCGCGGGTAGCATGACCTTTGACGCGGACGCGCGCTTTCCAGCGCCACAACGCCGTGACGGAGGTTCCATGCAACACGTTCTCGACAACGTTCCTCACAAGTCTGTTTGCAATGCAAATGGCGCGCTTTCCCTATCTGAAGGATTTGCTCACGCACGGTGGCGGCGACCGCTCAACACGCGCACCGCAGGCGACCGCTGCCACCGCGCGCCCTACGCGTGCCGCGAGTGGGGCGGTCGCAATATTGCCCTTCCACGGGATTGCGGTTCAGCGCACGGACGCAATCGGTGAGATCCTCGGCTTGGTGAGCATCGACCGTTTCACGCAGAATTTTCGGGCCGCGATGGCCGACGACTCGATAGGCGGCGTGGTCATTGATATCGATTCATCCGGTGGCAGCGCGTATGGGATTGGCGAACTCGCCGACGAGATTTACCGGGCGCGCGCACGCAAGCCAATCGCAGCCGTGGCAAACAGCCTCGCGGCAAGCGGTGCCTATTGGATCGCCAGTAGTGCAAGTGAGGTTTATTCGACCCCAGGCGGTGAAGTCGGCTCTATCGGTGTCTTTGCCGCGCATCAGGACTTCTCGAAGGCGCTCGACAAGGCTGGACTCAAGCCGACTCTGATCTGGAAGGGCAAGTACAAGGTGGAACGGAGCCCGTTCGCGCCGCTTGGCGACGCTGCACGGCATCATCTGCAAACGATGGTCGATGAGTGCTACGGCGCTTTCACGCGGGCCGTTGCGAGGAATCGCGGCGTCGAGGTCGCGAAAGTGCGGGAGGGCATGGGTGAGGGCCGCACACTCAGCGCGCAGGCCGCGAAAGCCGAAAACATGGTGGATGGCGTGGCGACCCTTGATGAAGTAGTGCGCAAGCTCGCGAAACAGGTCGGCCAGGGCAAACCAGCCGCGCCGCCGTCGCGGGCGGCAGTGTCCAGGACAGGGTCGCGCATCGACGGGTACCAGCGCGTGATCGACATGTTCAACACCTGACCGCGTGTCGCGGGAACGTGCCCGTGCGACAGTTCCAGCCCGGGCCACGAGCGGCCGCCGCCAACCAAGGAAGCGTGCGCTTCTGCGTCCGTTCCTAGTCACGAAGCCCGTCTTGCGAGGGACTAGTTGACGGTCTGACGCTCGGGCCAAGGCTTACCTTGAGCGATGTCAAAGTCAGGTCAGCTTCCTCATCGGAGATTACACTGCCATCTTCCACGTGAGGGGTGAGATAGATGACGTTGACCGTTCCGCAACCCGTGATCGACCGTTTGTCCGCTTACGATGCCGCGCTGGATCCCATCGGGGAAATCGAAGTGTCAGGAGAGTTGCTCGCGGCACTGCCGAACTCGGAATTGCTGACCGCTGCCGAGAGAAAAGGCGTACACGCGGAACTATCGGCTCTCCGGTTTAGTCCCCGGTACGGGGTGGAATCGGGGCGCTGGGGGATTTACTGGCACGAGCTGACGAGCGCAGTTTTGGATGACGGCACCGAAATGCTCTCTCCGGATGTGACCGAGATTGACGAGGAAATATTAGTCTACTGGATGGATCGATCCCAGCGGGCGCGGCACCCAGTTCTTCGCGCGAGGTACGCCGATCTGGCTTGGGAAATCGGTCGCTATTCGCGGGCACAGGCGAAACGGCGAGGCGCTGCGGGGGGCCTCGCCATTCCGGTTACGCTCTGCCATCGGGCCATCGACTCCTACCTAGATGTCGTCAGCGGCAACCTGTTTAAAGAAGAGCCCCGCGCCTGGATCTACCTAGCCCGCGCCATAGAACTCGCGATCAGCCTCCGGGACCAGTCGCGGATAGAGCAGGCGAAGGCTGCCCTGTTCGGGCTCAACCGGCACTTTGATGCCCGCGGGCAGCAGTGGATGTGGTGGAAGTTCGATGAACTGGTCTGGAATCACGGCAAGAGTCTGGAACTGGGGGTTGGGGAACGCAAGCAGGCCATCGATCTACTTGAGAGCGTGTTGGCTAGGTGTTCGGACTATTCGGACACCAAGAACTTTGATCCTCATAACGCCATGTCAGCAGCGGATTGCCTTGAGCGTTGGCGAACTCAGTCGAATGCACTCGCCGAAGCACGCAGAGCTATGGCGACGGCTGCACTCGCCTTCGAGGAAGCTGCCAAGCGGGCCGGTGGCATGACGGCCATTGCCTGGCTTGAGGATCTGATCCCACGATACCGCCAAGCGGGCATGCTGGAGGATGCCGCCCGAGTGGAGCAGACAATCCGACAAAGGGCGGTTGATGCCCAAGCCGAAATGAAATCGGTCGAAACTTCGGTGAATATCCCGGCAGACGAAATGGAACAATGGGTGGCCCAGTTCCTTATGGGTTCCGTGGCCGAGGCAATGGCCCGGGTCGCACGACAATTTGTCATTCGGGAGGAAGCAACCAAGACTGCTTTGCGCGATATGTGCGCAGAAGCACCGCTGCTTTCCATGATGTCGTGCACCATCGTCAATTCAGACGGCTTTACAACCGCGACGGTCGGCTCCATTGAGGACGACTTGGATGGCCGCGCACTCCAGCATGCGGCGACAATGTTCAGTTGGAAAGCGTCTTGGCTCCACCTGATATTCGACCGAATTCGGGAGAAATACGCACTGGATGCCGACGGAATTGTTGGACTGGTTCAGGAGTGCGCCAGCTTTGTGCCGGAGCGTATGTCCCTAGTACACGGCGGTGTGGCTGCATGGATCGCCGGGGATGCCGTCAAAGCGATCCATGTCTTGGTCCCGCAGATCGAAGCGGCTCTCCGAAACCTGTTAGCTGCGTTGGGCGGCGCGATAATGGTACGTGATCCGGATGTCGGCGGATTCAAGGCCATCGGACTAGGACAGGTCCTTACCCACCATATTTTCCTCGATAGAGTACCCCGGGATATTCGTTTCCACCTGCGCGCTCTGTATAACGATCCTAGAGGGCTGAATCTACGAAACGAACTGGCCCACGGCTTGGTTCGTCCAGAATTACTGAATATGGGGCTAGCCAACTGGGTTATGCATACTGTAATTCTCCTAAGTCTGCTTCGCGTTGAGAGAGCCTGAGTTCGAGTTTTCCGTTGAAGAGACGTGTGCGTAACGCGTAAAACACTCCTGGCTGAAAGAGCACGGGCGCTGAACAAGGGGAACACGCGCCTGACGTAGCAATGATCGTCGGTAGCCAATTGCGGCTTCTTTGGATGATCCAGGGCGATTTTTTGCTCAACTCCCCTCTCCATTTGGGTGCGGGCGTGTGAAAAACACCACCACGGCGTTCATGCGGGTTTACCCGCTAGCGATTTAACACCCCCTACACCCTGCGGGAAGGCCCGCCAAGGCCACCAGACGGCCCGCCACAGACGTGCGCGCGACTGGTTGAGTATCGGACGGGTCCGGCGTGCGGCAGGCCGTTACAGGGCTTTTTTTGGTTCAGGCCGCAACGGACGCGCACCGGTTGCCAAACCGCAGTCACGAAGCACCGCTTTCCTGCCGTGTAGCACGGCTTCGACATTGCGCACCCGTCCTTGACACACCGGAACATCGCCATGTCACCGCGATGCGCCTTGATGGTCTGGCCGACCGCGCCCGCAGGCAGGATACGACCGAGCGCCGCGCATTGGTTGCACATGCAACGGATCAGCCACCGGCAGGCTTCGCGCGCCCTCGGCCACTGCCAACCGTACCCGCGTTCGTTTGAATTGCCGCGCCTGCCATCGGCATCCGTAGTGCGGTCACGGACGGCTGGCAGGCATGTCAGGCCGCTTTCGCGATGCCGAATAGTCTGGTGCGTTCACGCCGATAAATTCCGTCCGGGTCGCTTTCGAGCAAACGCTCGGCCGTCCGCTCGGCCGTCTGCAAAATTTCAGTGGCGTGCGTGCGTGCGTGCGTGCCGATGCCGGGGTGAGATCGGGCTGGCGCATTAACGTTTGCAATTGCGCCAACAATTCGCCGAGCCGTTCGCCAACTGCTTCGACCTCGGAAGAATTCCATATTTCGGTTACGTGCAGCCGCCCATTCCAGCCACGATCTTCCCTGTAGTGCGTGCAGCGTGCGGCATGCCTGAGGCAGTCAACCATCAGCTTGATCCGCGCCGATGTATCGTGCAGGGATGCGGGACTGCTGTTTTCAAGCGACCGGATCAGATGCCCTTCGCGTCCGTCGATTGCGGCAATGGAAGGCGCTTGCCTCGACGGCGGTTTGTGGCGCCGCGTTCGTCTCTCTCAGCGCAGCTGTATTCGGCGTCGACGCGTGGACGGCCTTTTTCTCCTTCCTGCCGAATTTCAACAGAATCGCCGTCGAGCACAGCCATAAGCTGTGGACGGGGGATGCCGATCCTCTTCGGCGCCGCCAGGCTCGCCGGCCTGTCTGTCGACGGTGCGTATGCCATGCATGCCGCCGTCGCCATCCCGGCAGCCTGCGCGATGGCTTATCTGTGGCTCAAGGACGCGCGGTTCGAGTTGCGCGCTGCCTTGCTGGCGATCACGACGCTTCTCGTCCAACCATATTTCATTTACTACGACTTTGCATGGCTGGCGCTCCCAATCGCGTTCATCCTTCGCGATGCAGACCGGCTAGCGCTGACCCGACTCGAGATGCGGACGCTCGCCGCTGCCTGGGCGATGCCGGCCCTTGGCTTTTTCGCGGAGCGACTCGATATCCCGATCGAGTTTGGGATGCCCGTTCTGGTGGCACTTCCAGCAATGATCTTGCGCCGCCACTTTGCTAAACAATCGGCATAACAGAGCAACGTCGCCAGCCAAACGCGCTGTTGTTGGACTGAAAAAAACACCGTCTCAGGGCCTGTGTCAGCGACCGCTATCGCTCCGAGATCTTTGGCTGGTGAGGGCCTTCATGCAATCGCCCTGTGCACAAACAATCCTCAACAAACAAATCAGACCCATCTGATTGACTCTGCTTTCCTGTTCACGCTAGCGTCGCGTGGGGCGATTCGCACCCATTTATCAGGAGAGGAATCAAATGAGCAACGATCAGCACAAGGAAGTGCCGACCGATCTTTTTGCCACCATCTGCTCGCTTACGGAGCGCGGGGGACGGGTCACTACGGCCACTAGCGGTCTTGAAGTAATCGGGCTTGGCATTGCCCGCGTCGGCGACGTTTTAACCTACGAGGACGGCAGTGAGGCCGCCATTATCGACGGCGCGGGCTCTGCCGCCATGCGGGATGACGCGCCGTTTGCCCTGGTCGGCTCCCGTCTGAACAACGGCGACACGATCACAGAAACATTGCAGGATGAATGGGGCATCACGGTTCGCGGTGGTGAACAGATTCCCAGCCAGATCGAACCGGCCTGGACGCTGCCCCCGACCGTCGCCATTCAGGACGGGAGTACGCATGCGTAAGGCCGCGGTCCGCGACGGCGACCCGACAACAACGGGCGGGTATGTCATTGGCACTTCGACCCGCATTAACGATAAGGGGAAGAAGGTTGCCCTGACTGACGATCACGCCACCTGTGGTAACTGCAAGGGTACATACAGGATATTCGGGACCGGCAAGGGGCTGTCCGACATGAAGCGGGCAGTGGTTGTCGATGGCGATTCCGTACTTTGTCCGTGCGGAAAGAATCAGGTCATCGTTGGCAGCAATCCCGGAATATGGCTCGAAGCAGGCCCAGGCGCGGGACGCACAAAAGAGCCAAACACCGTTTTCGGCGATACCTCTGCTGCGTCTACCTTAGTCACGTTTGATGAGCAACTGCGCGCCGCCGGTGCCGGTGCGTCCGAGGGCTTTCCGTATTTCATCGAATTGGCGGACGGTCGGACGTTCTCCGGGCGGCTCGATTCGAGCTGCGCACTGCCGCGCATGACGACCGGCGCGAATGCCGACGATTACACGGTTCATTGGGGCGACCAGGCCCTTGTAAAGCTGAACGAGGATTGAGCAATGCCGAACAAACCAACCGTAGTGCGTACTAACTCGACGCCGAATTCGGTCAAAGTAGTGCAGTTGAAAGTAGTGACGTTTCAGGAATTGTGGGCAAACTATCCGTCTGACAACCCATACGACAATCCTGTGTATAAAGACCAGTGCGCGATCCGTATGAGCGTGGCGTTTCATCGCGTCGGAATTGAGATGAAGTCGTTCTCATCGAAGCTCATTAGGCCGTTGTCGGGGCAGGCTTCAATTGGGCGAATCATTTTGGACGGGAAGGCGACCGCCACGCGCGCGAACGAACTTGGGGAGTGGCTGAAACTGCAACCATTCGCCGGTCTGGGAAAGTCGGAAAATATCACTGGGGCGGATTGGCTGTCGCGGGTCAAGGGGCGTACGGGCATCATTATGTTTGATGGCTACTGGACACGCGACGGCGAATCCGACGCAAACGCGAGTGGTGGACATATCGACTTATGGAACGGGGAAAAGTTGACGGGCTTTGGTACGGGTATGCGTGTAAGCTGGAACATCGTCATTCCCGGAATCTGGTCGGACTTCCGAGATTCGAGGACGATTCTATTTTTCCCGATCAAATGAAGCTGCTGCGAATAATCACCGGGGCCGCGCTCGGCGCTATTGGGGCGACAGTGGTCGCTTGGGGCGGACTATATCTGTTCGGAACCATTCGAGGTCCGGGTAGTTTGTTCGATACGAATCCTGACGCTGCGAACCGCTTTTTTGCCTTATGGTTCGCGCTGGTTCTGGTTGCTTCCATTGCTGCCGGCGTCAAGGCGTCACGCCGCTAACGTAGGATTTGGCTCGCGAAACCTGGCGGGCCGCTTCTTCGAAAGATCAAGCGCTGAGAAGATGCCACGCCCGTGATTCCATCGACGGGCAGTTCTACTCAAGCAAGTCGGTTCTGCGGCAAATTGACTGGACTGAGTGCACCATGGAAATGGCCGGCGGCAATTGCCGGTACAGGCATCATTATCGTGATGGTCGTCTACACGGGCTATGTCAATTCGTACCTCGATCACGAGACGCAGACCACGTCCTTCCTGAAGCGATACCCGACGTTGCAGACGAAGTTCTACGACCCGTTTGCGAACGGGGGGATGACGAGCCGATCGACCAATTGCCGCCGATCGATCGTGCGCGCTTTGCTGACTATTGCAAATACCGGTTTGGGATTGTCGATCGTAGCACCGGGGCGCTACAGGAGTGCAAAGCGAAGATTCCGGGCTATTTGCAGTAGGTGTCTACTGGCGGCCTGTGATCGAGCGAGGTCCACCAGTCGCCTGTTTGAATTATTCATGGTGCTACCGCGCCGGTCACGGCGCACGGGGGAAGCTGCGACGTGCCTTCCTTTGGCCGCCGAATGGTGCTGTACGCGCCCGACGGCAGTGTGCAGATTCGAATGAGCGACTGCGACTGCGAGCGCGATGTTGCAAGCAGAAAGTCGCCAATATCAAACTGGCTTCGTGGCGTCGAGGATTAGTCAGGTGGCGCGAAAGTAGAAACCCGCTGCAAAGTTCACCCTGCGATCCGACGGAAAGCACGCGATAGGCGCGACGACAACATGATCGACGCGAGTTATGCAGAATCACGCTACCAACGCACCTCGCTCGGCCAACAGATGACGAAGAATGCTTCGGTGGCACCGGCTTTCGTCGTCGCAATAGCAGCCGACGGAGAAGTTGGTCGTTTGTGATAGCGCGGCCAGCAGGTCCAGCACCTTGCTGGTATTGCTGTCGCTCATTTCGGCCCGGAATTTCCGCGCAAACCGATCCCAATCGGCAGTGCTCCTAGCTTCCTTGCCCTCAGCCATCAGTTCTGCACTGGGCGACAGATTGGGGAGCCAGACATCGTAATAGTCCCGGCTGCCAAACTCGGCCTTCGGTACGCCGCGCGGCGGCCGTCGAACGGTACCGATGCGCACGCCTTCGTCAACTGCGCGAGGTGATCCGAGTTGGACAATGCGGATGCTCATATTTTCCCCTCCAAAACGCCTACCAGTTGCCACCTGACGCGGGCCAAAAGCTCTGGCAGCGCCGGTCTTCGATAAGTATCCTCTTGAATCATAAAGTTTCGGGCGCTTTCTTTTGCCTACTTTCTTTGTCCTCCAAGGGGAGTGTAGTGGTTCAGCGATCTTCTCAATTCCTGAAAGACCACTTCCCAACATCACATGGTTCTCTTCAAGCACGAAAGCCGATAACGTTATCGGCATCCCCACCATAGGTATCCGCGAGAAACAGGAGCCGTTCAATGATCCGCCCACACGAATATTCGAGCGACATAGCCTTCACGCCGACGGTAAAAGCGATCCAGACCCGCAAGGGCTCACGGTCGGCCTACGCTCGCATGGAATCGGAACGCGGCTGGCAAACCCGCCTCACGCTGGAGGCAATAAATTTCATCGAACGTCAAACGAGTGTCTTCTTCGCCACCGCAAACGACGAAGGCCAGCCCTACATTCAGCATCGCGGCGGCCCCGCTGGCTTTTTGCATGTGCTCGACGACCGCACGATCGCGTTCGCCGATTTCGCCGGCAATCGCCAATACATCACGCTGGGTAATCTCGTCGACAATCCGAAGGCGTACCTGTTCCTGATCGACTACGCACACCAGCGGCGCATCAAGATCTGGGGCGAGGCGCGCGTGGTCGAAGACGATCCCGCACTGCTGGCGAAGCTGATGCCGCAAGGCTATAAAGCCCGTGGCGAACGCGCGATCGTGATGGCGGTGGGCGCGTGGGACGTGAACTGTCCGCAGCACATCCCGCAACGTTTCGATGCTGCGGACGTGGCTGCCGCACTGGACGAACGCGATCGGCGCATCGAGGCACTCGAGGCGGAACTCGCGCAATTGCGGGAAGCGCCGCACGCGTGATCTGACGCGGGCTTCGACCCGCTATGATGGTGTCAACGTCACTCGGCCGCCACCGTCATGCAGTGATGCCGGTTGCGCCGTGGTTGGCTTGCGCTCTTTCAAGCTTCCGCTGCACGCACCCGCAATGCCGTCCATCGCACCGTCGCGAGGATCGACGCCTCCGTGCGCCACGATCGGCGAATCCGCACGCAACATCTCGCCCGACAAAAGATGCTCGCGGACGTTCAGCGCAAGTAGAATCGCACGAATTCCCGTGATCACATCAGGAGAGCGCCGATGACAACGCGTGAAGCGAGGCCGATTGCGGCCACCGTCTATCGTGGCGACGCGATCGAAAATACGCATGCCGCCCATGTCGCCGTGGTCGACGAAGAAGGCCGCTTGCTGTACCAGTTCGGCGATCCGTTGCGGATCACGCTGGCGCGTTCAGCGGCCAAGCCCGCGCAGGCACTTGCGGTCGTGGAGACCGGCGCGCTGGAACGTTTCGGTTTCGACGATGCGGATCTCGCGCTGATGTGCGGCTCGCATAGCAGCGAAGAGCGGCATATCGAGCGCACGCGGCAGATGCTCGCAAAGGCGCACGCGAGCGAAGCCGACCTGCGTTGCGGTGGTCATGCGCCGTTATCGGACGCGGTCTACCGCGCGTGGATCAGGCGCGACTTCGTGCCGGGCGCCGTATGCAGCAACTGTTCCGGCAAGCACGCGGGCATGCTTGCCGGCGCGCAGGCCATCGGCGCGGCGCTAAAGGACTATCACCTGCCCGGGCATCCGTTGCAGGTGCGCGTGAAGCATACCGTCGCCGATGTTTGCGATCTTCCGGACGACGGCGTGCAGTGGGCGATCGACGGTTGTAATCTGCCGACGCCCGCCTTTCCGCTCGATCGCCTCGCGCGCCTCTTTGCGAAGCTTGCCGATGCCGCCGGTCATGACGCCGCCTCCGTTTCGGCTTCGTCACGTACCGCAGCGCTCGCGCGCATCTATCGCGCGATGACCACGCATCCCGAACTGGTGGCAGGCGAGGGGCGTTTCTGTACGGTGTTGATGCGAGCCTTTGACGGCGAACTCGTCGGCAAGGTCGGCGCTGACGGCAGTTATGCGATCGGTGTTCGCGCATCCGGGCAGACCGCGCGGCTCGGCGCCAAAGGGGCACTCGGCATTGCGCTGAAGGTCGAGGACGGCAACCTGATGGTGCTGTACGCGCTTGCCGCGGACCTGCTTGCGCAACTCGGCATCGGCAGCGCGCTGCAACGTGCCACGTTCGACGCATTCCGCAGACCGCCGATGCGCAACACGATGGGCATCGAGACCGGACATCTTTCGATCACGCTCGCACTCGAACCGGGTTCGCAGTAAGGGCGGGTACACGAGCGTTTGCCAACGCGTCGTGTATGCGATCGTCAAGCGGGTTTCGCGCCGTCCGGATCGGCCGCTTTAAAGCGACTTTGCACGGCAATGAGCTGATCGTCGCTGGTGGCAACGAGCCATAAGCGCGCTCGGTCAACCATATGCCGGTTATGGTCCTTCAATGGACCCATCGAGACGCCGGCTTTCCATGCCACCGGCGCGACGCGACTCGTTCTTCCGGACGGCGTGCCGACCAGCAGGCAATAAGGTCCAAGCGGAATCGATACGAGTGGCAGAGCGGGGCTGGCGCGCACTCGCCAATCGATAAACGGTGCTTCGCTAAAGAGCAGTGGTGTGGGTAAGCCATGCAGCACAGTGAAGTCGTAAAGCGCCAGTTGCTCGCGCATACCGACATACACCTGCCGAATATCCGCGACCATCGCGGCGCGGATTTCATCGTCGAACATCGCTTCCTGCGCGTAGCGTGCCATCGCCTGCTGGGCATCGAGCTGATAGGCGCTAAAAATACCAAGCTCGACGCAATCGTGCACGGCGCGTTGCACCTCGGCAGCCGACCCCGCGTCTCCCGGTTTGCCGAGCTGGGCGGCGTGCAGGAAACGGGCGAGACCGGCCTCCTGAATGGCGGGACCCTCGACCTTCGGATCGTCGACGGCGTCTTTGCCGAGCGCCACGTAGATGTATTTTTCCGCGGCGAAACGCGACTTCTTGCCGTCGTCGAACCTGATTTCGCCGTCCACGCAGTCGAGATAGCGCGTGCCGATCCGGCCATGCTCCCACACGTAATTCTTCAGGAAGGGACGTAACGGATGCAGCGTGTCGTGGTCAGTCATTGCCAACTCCCGTGCCGCAGTGAGGTTTCCGGATGTTCGCACAACATCGCGGCGTTGCACAGAAACCTCTTTAACCGTCGAGTGGGTCAATCAGGCCGTGAATGAGGAGGATGCGCACGTGTTGGGTCATGGAGTACCGTTTCGTCCGTACTGTCGATAGCCGCCGCGTTCGTCGAGCCGCTCGAAATACGCGGAGACTGCAGGGAGTGCCGGGCGTGCAAACGGCGTGCCGAACCAACGATTCACCGACAGTCCGATCGGAATGTCGGCTAGCGTAAAGTGCTCTCCGGCAACAAACTGTCCGGTCGATTGAAGTTGCCGGTCCAGGATTGTCATGTGTTTCGACCAGCTTGCGCAAGACATGGCAAGCGCTTGCTGATCCTGATGCAACGGCGATTGTCTGACCAGCGCGAGGAACGCATAACTCCATGAGCGGTTCAGATCGGCCGCTTGCCAATCGATCCGTTGATCGATTTCGATCTCCAGATCAGGCAACGCAAATAAACTAATAACAAACGAAAGGCCATCACGCAAAAAACCAGAAAAATACACGCCAGGCAAGATAAAAAAACCCAAAAAAAATCTAAAAAATAAACCGTTACCTACGGTTACAGAATCGACAGCACCGTTTCACCTACTGCCTAAAGCGGCTCCTAGAATTCACGTCGATCGACCGCGGCGTCGTCAGAGCCGCTCGCAAAGTGGCGAACCCGCCCGTATCGGTGTTTTGAAAGCTTCCACTCCAAGGAGAACATATGATCCGCTTGCCTCTCGTCGTCACCAGTGCCTGCATGGCCAGCCTTCTGGTCGTCGCTACCGCAGCCAGCGCTCAAACTTCGCCGTCAGCGGCAACGCCGGAAACCGGCCGGCTGCATGCCGCCGATCAGGCATTCATCACCGACGCAACCAAGGCCGTCTCGACGCAACGCGATGCCGCACGCATCGCCGCGTCGCGCTCCACCGATAGGGAAGTCAAGGCCTTCGCCGAACGCGTGTCGAACGACAACGCCAAATTGTCGGAGGCACTGCGCGCGGCTAGCCCGCGCGGCGTCGACGTGCCGAAGAACGATCCGGACACGGCGGTGCTCGCGAGCATCAACAACCTGCGCGGCGCCGACTTCGACAAGGCCTATATCGAACAGGTCGCGCTTGCCGGCGAGCAAAAAGCGCTGTCGGCATTCCAGGCGGAAATCGCTTCGGGTCGCGACGAGCAATTGAAGGACGCGGCGAAGAAAGCGCTGCCGACCATCCAGGAACACTACGCAATGGCTCAGGAACTCGCCAAGCGTAAGCACCTCGCAGCACAGTAAAGCTCGGGGCGCGTCACGTTGCGGCGTGACGCGCGCCATCACACGGTTTCAGCGATAGCAATCCCCGTTCCGCACACATATTCATATCGCATGGTTGCGGCAGTTCGAATGCGTGCTTTTCGGCGATAATCGGCTTCATTCTTTCGAGCCCGGCTTGCGTGGCGTTTAGCGCGGTACAGGCGGTTCGAAAGCTGTCTTCCGATTCCATCCGCATTCAATAAAAGCTCGCCCCATGAGCAAGCCTGCCAATCTGCCGCAACAGTTGGACAACATGCTTCGGCAAGCCGTGGCGCTTCAGCAGAACGGCGCATTCGCCGAGGCCGAAGAACTCTATCGCGAGATTCTCGAACTCAAACCACGTCATGTCGACGCGCTGCAACTGCTGGGCGCGCTTGCGCTGCAAGCGGGCCGGCTGCCGGAGGGCATCGACCTGCTCAGGAAAGCCATCGCCACCAATGCGAAACAGGCGCCGGTCCATTCGAATCTCGCTTATGCGCTCAATGCGCTGCAGCGTTTCGATGAAGGCCTCGCGAGTGCCAATCGCGCGCTGGCGCTCCAGGCCAATTTCCCCGACGCATTGAACAATCGCGGTAACGCGCAGGCCGGGCTCAATTTACCGGCCGAGGCGCTTGGCAGTTTTGATCGCGCAATCGCCTTGATGCCGGATTTCGCGCAGGCCTGGAATAATCGCGCCTGCGTGCTTCGCGATCTGGGCCGTCCCACCGATGCATTGGCAAGCTGCGACCGCGCACTCGCACTGCAGCCGAACTATCCCGACGCCTGGAGCAATCGCGGCAATGCACTCAGCGATCTGAACCAGCCGCAAGAAGCACAACTCAGCTATCGGCGCGCGCTTGAACTTGCGCCCGCGTTTGCCGACGCCTGGAACAATCTCGGCCTGACCCAGATCGATCTCAACGAGCATGCGCAAGCGTTGATCAGCTACGAGCGCGCGCTGGCGGTGAATCCTGCGTCTGCCGAGACGCATTGGAACGAAGCGCTGTGTCTGCTGCAAATGGGGCGGCTCGAAGCGGGGTGGCAAAAGTACGAATGGCGTTGGGAGCGCAGCCGGATCCGGGAAAGCAAGCGCCGTTTTGCCGAACCTCTCTGGTTGGGCGATTTTCCGCTCGACGGCAAAACGATTCTCTTGCACGCGGAGCAGGGCTTGGGCGACACGCTACAGTTTTGCCGCTATGCCGCGTTGGTGTCGAAGCTCGGCGCGAAGGTCGTGCTCGAAGTACCGCCGGAGTTGATGCGGCTCATGTCCACGCTCGACGGCGTGGATCAATGGGTCGAATCTGGACAGGCGCTGCCGCCGTTCGATTGTCACTGTCCGTTGCTGAGTCTGCCGCTCGCGTTCAAGACCGATATCGCGAGCATTCCGTCGAACACCCCCTATCTGTTCGCCGATGCCCAGGCCGCCAGGCAGTGGCGCGACCGTATCGAAGCGCAAGCAGGCGACCGTTTGAAAGTCGGACTGGTTTGGGCCGGTGGAAATCGGCCGCACATCGCCGAGCTCCGCAAGAACGACGCGCGCCGTTCGATCACATTCGAGCGGCTCGCGCCGATTCTCGACGTGCCGAACGTGCAGTTTTTCAGCCTGCAAAAAGGTCCGGCGACACAGCAACTGTCCGGCGACGAATCGAACCGCCGCATCGTCGACTACACGGAAGAGCTCAATGATTTCGCCGACACCGCTGCGCTGGTGGCGAACCTCGACCTGGTGATTTCGGTGGACACGTCCACCGCGCATCTGGCCGGGGCGATGGACAAGCCCGTATGGATTCTGAATCGCTTCGACACCTGCTGGCGCTGGATGCTCGAGCGCACGGATACGCCGTGGTATCCGCGCGCGACCCTGTTCCGGCAGCCTGCATTGGGCGATTGGGACAGCGCGATTCAAGCCGCGCGCGACGCGTTGACCGCGTTAGGTGCGCCGGCCGGCGCGTGAATCGGCGCGCGGCGCGAGGCCGCGAGGCGTCCGATGCGTTTATGCAGACGCGAGTAGACTGAACGTTCGTTTACCGGCGGCTAAGCAATGGAGATTCTGCAATGGAATACAGACATTTGGGTGCGTCCGGCTTCAAGGTGCCGGCGCTGAGTTTCGGTACGGGCACATTCGGCGGCAAGGGCGAGTTTTTCGAAGCCTGGGGGGCGACGGATGTCGCCGAAGCGCGTCGTTTGATCGACATCTGCTTCGATGCGGGCGTCACCATGTTCGACAGTGCCGACATCTATTCGAACGGCGCGTCGGAGTCGGTGCTCGGCGAAGCGCTCAAGGGCGGCAAGCGCGACAAGGCGATCATCTCGACCAAGGCGACGTTCCGCTTCGACGAGGGTCCGAACAACGTCGGCTCGTCGCGCTTTCATCTGATTCAGGCCGTCGATGCGGCGCTCAAGCGTCTGCAAACCGACTACATCGACCTGTTCCAGTTGCACGGTTTCGACGCGAAAACGCCGATCGCCGAAGTCATGTCCACGCTCGACGATCTCGTGCGCGCCGGCAAGATCCGCTACACCGGCGTGTCGAATTTCTCCGGCTGGCACTTGATGAAATCGCAGGACACCGCGGATCGCTACGGCTATCCGCGCTACGTCGCGAATCAGACCTACTACTCGCTCGTCGGCCGCGATTACGAGTGGGAGTTGATGCCGCTCGGCCTCGATCAAGGCGTGGGCGCGGTGGTGTGGAGTCCGCTCGGCTGGGGCCGGCTTACCGGCAAGCTCAAGCGCGGCCAGCCGCTGCCGGATACGAGCCGTCTGCATAAAACTGCCGACATGGGGCCGCCGGTGCCGGACGAGTATCTGTTCCGCGTGCTCGATGCGATCGACGAGGTCGCCGCCGAAACCGGCAAGACGGTGCCGCAGATTGCGCTGAACTGGCTGCTGCAGCGTCCGACGGTGTCCACCGTGCTGATCGGCGCGCGCAACGAAGAACAGTTGCGGCAGAACCTCGGCGCGGTCGGCTGGAATCTGACGTCTGAACAGGTGGCCCGGCTCGACGCCGCCAGCGCCGTCCGTCCGGCTTATCCGTACTGGCATCAGGAAGGATTCGCCGAACGCAATCCGAAGGCGGTTTAAGCACATCGCGGTCAGCGCCGACGCGCTCCGGCCTGACGTCATGTCATCGATTCGCCAACCAGTTCGCCGTGAACGCACGTTCAGACAGACGCGTTACGTGGTCCGAAGATGTTGATCAGATTGCCTTCCGGGTCGCGCAGCATGGTCGAGCTGCGCGCCGCGTTCAGCGGCTGATCGGCCCACACGAATTCCACGCCGTGCTGCGCGAGCATGGCGATCGCCGCGTTCAGATCGCCGGTGGCCAGCGCCACATTGTTGATGCGCAGACCGCCGACGGCGGGTGTCGGAAGAGGGGTTGTTTCCATGACGTTGACGCCTTGTCTTGATGCTTCCTCGGGAAAACTCGCCGGTCACCGCGTGGGCCACCGGCGGAAGTCTTGCATCGGGCCGAGCGGCACGATGCCGGTCGGATTGATGCTGCGATGGCTCTCGTAGTAATGCCGCTTGATGTGCTCGAAATCGACTGTCTGCTTAATGCCGGCCAGTTGATAGATATCGCGCGTGTAGGCGGACAGATTCGGGTAATCGGCGATACGGCGCAGATTGCACTTGAAGTGACCGACATAGACCGCGTCGAAACGGATCAGCGTGGTGAACAGGCGAATGTCGGCTTCGGTCAGTTGCGCGCCGGTCAGATAGCGCTGCGTGGCCAGTTGCGCGTCGAGCCAGTCGAGCGTGTCGAACAGCGGCGTGACGGCCTCTTCATACGCTTGCTGGGTGGTCGCGAAGCCTGCTTTGTAGACGCCGTTGTTCAGCGTGTCATAAACCCGCTCGTTGATCGCGTCGATTTGCGTGCGTAATGGCGCCGGATAAAAATCGCCGGGTGTCGCGCCGATATCGTCGAACGCCGAGTTCAGCATGCGAATGATTTCCGACGACTCGTTGTTGACGATGGTGGCCTGCTGCTTGTCCCACAGGATCGGCACCGTGACGCGGCCGCTGTAATGCGGATCGGCGGTCGTATAGACCTGGTGCAGCAGCTTCGCGTGATTGACGCTGTCGGGCACGACACCGGGGCCGTCCGCGAAGGTCCAGCCGTTTTCCAGCATCAGCCAGTGCACGACCGAGACGTCGATCATGTCTTCGAGACCTTTCAGCGCACGCACGATCAACGTGCGATGCGCCCACGGGCACGCGAGGCTCACATACAGGTGATAGCGCCCGGCTTGCGCCTTGAAGCCGCCGACGCCGCTCGGGCCCGCCGAACCGTCGGCGGTGACCCAGTTGCGGAACGCCGCGTCCTTGCGCACGAAACGGCCGCCGGTCGACCTGGTGTCGTACCAGCGGTCCTGCCATTGACCGTCCACTAAAAGTCCCATGTCGCTGCTCCTTGCCGGTTCGCTGCTGCGCCACGTCGGCGAACAAAGAATGTGCCATACGCGAGCTCGGCTTACCGAGCGTGGCTTATGCGGTTTTCTCGAATGCCTTTCCCGTAGCCTTCTGCGCTGTCATGTGCCGCTGTTTAGCAGCCACATCGCTATAGTGGACTTGCATGGCCGCTTTGCCGTACCATTTTTCCGTCGAACTCGTTCGAAGGAATAGAACATGTTGTCAGAAGACGAACTGGCCTTGCTGGAAGCGATTCGCGAGACCGGCAGCCTGTCACGCGCGGCGGCGCGGCTGGGCAAGGCGCCGTCGACCGTCTCGCACGCCGCCCGGCAACTGGAGACGCGCTTTGACGCGCTGCTGTTCGACCGCCGCCGCTACCGCCTGCAACTCACGCCGGCCGGCCAGTTGCTCGCTGACGAAGCTGCGCGCCTGATGCTCGACATGTCGCGCATGACACAGCGTGTGCGGCAGATCGCGAGCGGCTGGGAAGACCGCCTGTGGGTGGTGACCGATGAAATTCTCGAATTCGAACTGCTGATGCCGGTGGTGCGCGCGTTCGACGCGCTCGAATCCGGCGTCAAGCTGCGTTTTACGCACGAGGTGTTGAGCGGCACGTGGGAGGCGCTGCGCGACGGCCGCGCGGACCTGATCGTGGGCGCGACCAATGAGCCGCCGGCGATCCCCGGGCTGCGCTGGTTCGAGCTTGGCGTGATGGAGTGGGTGTTCGCGGTATCGCCGCGCCATCCGCTTGCCGGTGTCGAAGGGCCACTCGGACGCGAGCGGATTCTCGAGCATCGCGCGGTGGTGGTGGCGGATTCGTCGCGGACCACGGCGGGGCGCGCTTACGGCGTGATTGGCGGGCAGACGTCGCTGGCCGTGCCGACCATGCGCGCGAAGATTCTTGCGCAGCGCGACGCGCTGGGCGTGGGGTGGCTACCGCGGCAGCGGGTGGCTTCCTTGTTGAAGAACGGTGAACTGGTGGAGAAGGCGACGGCCGATCCGCGCGAGCCGAATGTGCTGTATGTCGCGTGGCGCGGCGATCAAGAGGGGCGCGCGTTGCAGTGGTGGCTCGACCAATTGCGGCAGCCGCGGTTGGCTAAGCGCCTTGTGAAGGGTATCGATATGGTTGTTGGCGCGTGACGCGCAGTTGATTCGTTGTTTCGTGCGGGCGATGTCGTTTCTCGTGGGATCATATGCGTCGTGCTGGCGATTTTGCTTTTTGCACGGCGAGCGGAAAAGAGGAGCAGGGCGATGATCGATGGACTGGTGGGCGGGCGGTTGTACGGCGAGGCGCAGATTCGCACAGGGCAGAATGGCAAGCGGTTTGTGACCTGCAAGGTGCGGGCTGCCACCAATGACGGGGATACGATTTTTGTTAACGTGATTGCGTTCGATGACGATGTGCAAAGTGGACTGCTGGCGCTGGGTGACGCCGATAGTGTCGCGCTGAGCGGGGCGTTGACGCCCAAGGTTTGGACCGATAAAAATGGCCTGGTCAAGCCGGCAATAGATATGGTCGCACACAAGTTGCTAGCGATTCATGGATTGCAGGACGATTAGGGTTGGTTTTTTTGCCTCCGCGGCGCTCATGTAGCGCCCTCAAGATACTCGACAAACCGGTCCGCCACAGGCTCCGATTCGCCAGCCCTGCGCAGGAGCAAAATCTGCGAAAGCAGCGTCTCCCCCCGCAGGGGCAAAAAACAGACCCGTGGGTCCTGCACCTGCCGTAAGGTAAAAGGCACCAACGCCACTCCCATCCCAAACCCGACCATCGTGACAACGGTCTGCCACAACCGCGCCTCATGGCGAATCAACGGACTAAACCCGGCCCCCACGCACTGCGCGATGATCAAATCGTGATAATGCGGCGATACCGTGCGCGGAAACAGAATAAACGGCTCCTGCGCCAACCCGCGCAAATCGATCTTGCGCCTATGCGCCAGCGGATGATCCACCGGTAGGCAACACAAAAAGGGCTCGGAGAAAATCGGCGTCGACATGACGTCAGAAGGAAAATTGCCCCAATGCGCGCATCCCATATCGATCTGCATCCGCTGAATCGCATGCACCTGCTCGCTGGTGTTCATCTCCTTCAACACGATCTCGACATTCGGGTAGTCAGCCTCGAACCGGCTCACCGCCTGCGGCATACCGCGATACAACATCGAATTCACAAAGCCGATCCGCAGACGCCCAGCGAGCCCATGCGCCGAGCGCACCGTGATGCGTTCCGCTTCGCCGGCCTGCAATAACAACCGGTGCGCTTCGCCAAGCAGCACCTGCCCGGCGTTCGTCAACGCGACGCTCTTGTTGGTGCGCGCCAGCAATTGCACGCCAAGTTGCGCCTCGAACTTGCGGATGTCGAAACTCAATGCCGGCTGCGATATGAACAGCCGCTTGGCCGCGCGGCCGAAGTGCAACTCCTCGGCGACCGCCACGAAATAGCGCAATTGCTTCAGGTCCACTACTGTCTCCGGTTGTTAGATCGATAAGTAACGTCTATCGTACCGGACATAAGTTGTATTAGACGATTATCGACGTCGCTTCTATGCTGCTTCCACAAAGGAGACACGCATGAGCGAAATCACCTCGCAGCCGGCAGCCGGCTCGTCCAATATTCCCGACAGCCGGGGCATCAACTTCTTTACCGGCGACCCGGACTTCGCCCGTTTGCTCAAACTGCATCTCGGCGGCGCGCTGTATCGGGAACTCGAAAGCCAACTCGTCGCGCTGGGCCAGCGGGCGTCGGACGAACTCGACGTCTGGGCGCTCTCCGCCGACAAGAATCCGCCGCAATTGCGGCATCGCACGCGGCGCGGCGAAGCGCTGCAAAGCATCGACAAACATCCCTGTTACGTGGCGCTGGAGCGTGTCGCGTACGCGGAATTGGGTTTGGCGTCGATGAGTCACGACACCGGCGAGGGCAAAAAAGCGCCGCCGCCGCTGGTGAAATACGCACTGACGTTCCTGTTCGTGCAAGCGGAATTCGGTCTCTGCTGCCCGGTCAGCATGACGGACTCGCTCACGCGCACGTTGCGCAAATTCGGCGCGCCTGAACTGGTCGCGCGTTTTCTGCCGATGCTGGCGTCGCGCGATTTCGACACGCTGTTTCAAGGCGCGATGTTCATGACGGAGCAGGCGGCAGGCTCGGACGTCGCCCGCATCGCGACGCGTGCTGCCCTCGAAACCGGAGCGAACGGCGGGCAGACGTGGCGTCTGTACGGCGACAAATGGTTCTGCTCGAACGCCGATGCCGATCTCGCGATGGTGCTCGCGCGCCCTGACGACGCGCCGTCAGGCATCAACGGCCTTGCGTTGTTCCTGTTGCCGAAGACCTTGCCGGACGGTTCGCGCAACAGCTATCGAATCGTGCGCCTGAAGGACAAGCTCGGCAGCCGCTCGATGGCGAGCGGCGAGATCGTGCTGGAAGGGGCGGTGGCGTATCTGATCGGCGAAGTCGGGCGCGGTTTTCATCAGATGGCCGACATGATCAACATGTCGCGTCTGTCAAACGGCGTGCGCGCGGCTGGTCTGATGCGCCGTGCGCTGACCGAAGCGCTGCACATCTCGCACAACCGCGAAGCGTTCGGCCGCAAGCTGATCGATATGCCGTTGATGCAGCGTCAATTGATCAAAATGATGCTGCCCGCCGAACAGGCACGGTCGATGTTCATGCAGATCGCCTTGCTGCTCGCGAAGGCCGACGGAGGCGATCGGCAGGCCGCGAAATGCGTGCGCATCCTGACGCCGCTGATCAAATTCCGCGCCTGCCGCGATGCGCGGCGCGTCACCGGCGACGCCATGGAAGTGCGCGGCGGCACCGGCTACATCGAGGAATGGAGCGACGCGCGCCTCGTGCGCGACGCACATCTCGGCTCGATCTGGGAGGGCACCAGCAACATCGTCGCGCTCGACGTCGCGCGCGCCGCGAAACGCGACGGCGCGCTCGAGCCGCTGCGCTCGTATCTGCTTGATCTGCTCGGCGCGGCGGGATTGCCGGCAGCGAGTCTCGTGCTGCTTCGCTCGACCTTGATGCGCGCTTGCGATGCGCTGGCGAGCGTGGCTGAGTCGGGCCGTGACGAATCGGTCCGCCAGGCCGGCACCGCGTTGTATCACGCGAGCACCGCGGTACTGATGGCGTGCGAAGGCGTGCGTCTCGCGCCCGATTACCGGCGTCTCGTGCTCGGTCATCTGGTGTTGCGGCATAAGCTGTTGCCGGTCGATCCGCTCGACCTGCGGACGTCGTCGGACGAAAGCAGCGTGATCGAGGCACTGGTCAACGCGCGCAACGTCACGCTCGATCAGGCGTTGCAACTTCTGCCGGCTGGGAGGGCGCAATGAGCGAGCGTGCCACCCGCGCCAGTCACGTCACCTCAGGCGCATTGCAAGGCATCAAGGTCATCGATCTGAGCCGTGTGCTCGGCGGTCCGTATTGCACCCAGGCGCTGGCCGATCACGGCGCGCAGGTGATCAAGCTGGAGCCGCCGGGCGGCGATGAAACGCGCGGTTGGGGGCCGCCCTTCCACGGCGACACCGCGTGGTATTTCGCCGGCGTGAATCGCAACAAGCAGGGCATTGCTGTCGATCTGTCATGCGACGAAGGCCGCGACATCCTGTGGAAACTGCTCGAAGACGCCGACGTGCTGGTCGAAAACTTCAAGCCCGGCACGCTGGCTCGCTGGGGGATGGATTACGAGCGCGATTTGCGCGAGCGTTTCCCGAGGCTGATTCATTGTGCCGTGTCGGGCTTCGGTGCTGACGGCCCGCTCGGCGGCCTGCCCGGCTACGACGCCGCGATTCAGGCAATGACCGGCTTGATGAGCGTGAACGGCGAACGCGACGGTCCGGCCACGCGGGTCGGCTTGCCGGTCGTCGATATGGTCACCGGCTTGAATGCACTCGCCGGCATTCTGCTGGCGCTGGCCGAGCGAACGAACAGCGGGCGCGGCCAGTCGGTCGATATCGCGCTGTACGACTGTGGCGTGTCGCTATTGCATCCGCATCTGCCGAACTACTTCGGCTCGGGCCGCACACCGCAGCGCAGCGGCAATGCGCATCCGAACATCACGCCTTACGACAGTTATCGCACCGCGACCGCGCCGATCTTTCTCGCCGTCGGCAACGACCGGCAGTTCGCGCGCTTGTGCGTGCATCTCGGCGCGCCCGAACTGGCCGGCGATCCGCGCTATGTCGATAACCGCAGCCGTTGTGCGCATCGCGAGCCGTTGAAGGCTGCGCTCGAACGCCTGCTCGCGGCGCACGATTGCGAGCCGCTCGCGCACGCGCTGATCAACGCGGGTGTGCCGTGCGGGCCGGTGCAAAGCGTCGATGTCGTCGCGCGGCACCCGCATACGCAGCATCGCCGCATGGTGATCGAGATGGGCGAGTATCGCGGCACCGCGTCGCCGATCAAGCTGTCGCGCACGCCTGCCACGTATCGCAGCGCACCGCCGACGCTGGGCGGCGACACGCGCGCGGTGCTCGACACGCTGGGCATCGACGCCGCGACCCAGCAACGTTTGTTCGAAGCGGGTGTGCTCAAGGCGTAGCCCGCATGCAGTTATCCGGTGACGGCACGCAGAAGCCGCGCCACTCAGAAGAATGACCTTGGAGACAGAGACATGAAACGCGAGTCAGACGATCACGCCGCAGGCAGGCAACCCGTTCGCGCCGCCACCGCGGCATTCGTGGGCACCACGATCGAGTGGTACGACTTTTACATCTACGCGACCGCGTCCGCGCTGATTTTCGGCAAGCTGTTCTTTCCGGGCGGCGATCCGTTTTTTGGCACGCTGGCTTCATTCGGGACCTTTGCGGTGGGCTTTTTCGCGCGGCCGTTCGGCGGTCTCGTGTTCGGTCATCTCGGCGACCGCATCGGCCGCAAGAAGGCGCTCGTTGCGACACTGGCGATCATGGGCGTCGGCACGGTCGGGATTGGCTTTCTGCCGACCTATGCGAGCGCCGGCGTATGGGCGCCGGTGCTGCTGGTGTTGCTGCGCATCGCGCAGGGCATCGCGATTGGCGGCGAATGGGGCGGCGCCGTGCTGATGGCAAGCGAACATGCGCCGCAGGACCGGCGCACTTTCTTCGCTTCGTTTGCGCAGCTTGGCAGTCCGGCGGGATTGATTCTGTCATTGCTGGCGTTTCGCGCGGTTGCGTCGATGGATCAGGATGCGTTTCTCACGTGGGGCTGGCGGTTACCGTTTCTTGCCAGTGCGGTGTTGTTGATCGTCGGCCTGCTGATTCGCGCGGGCGTTGACGAATCGCCCGAGTTCAAGGCGCTCAAGGCGCAACAGCGCGTAGCCAGGTTGCCCGTCGCCGAGGTCGTGCGCGACGCGTGGCGCACGTTGTTGTTGTGCCTCGGTGCGAACGTGATCGGCGTGGCGGGGGCGTGGTTCGTCAATACATTCATGCTGAATTACACGACGCAGACGCTTGGGCTCGATCGTTCGTTGATTCTCGACTGTTTGTTCGTGGTCGCGTTTATTCATTTGTTCACGCAACTGGGTGCGGGGTGGTTTGCGCAACGGATTGGGACCGGGCGGTTTTTGAAGGGGGCCGCTGCGTTGGCGATGCTTTCGCCTTATCCGATGTTTGCGTTGGTGTCGACCGGGCGGCCGGTGGCCATTGTGGTGGGGATCGCGCTGGCGGTGATGTGCATGTCCAGTTCTTATGCGGTAATGGCTGGGTTTATGTCTACCGCGTTCGCGGTGAGAGTGAGGTATTCGGCGATTTCTTTGTCTTATCAGGTTTGTGCCGCGCTGGCTGGTGGGTTGACTCCCTTGATTGGGACTTTGCTCGCGCATCGGTATCCGGGGGCGTGGTGGCCGTTGGCCGTGTTTTACAGTTTTCTGGCTGGGGTTTCGCTGTTTTGTATCGGGGTGTTGGAGCGGCGCAAGGGTGGCGCTGCCAGGGGTGTCGTCGAGGTTGTTTGATATTTCTTGCCGCCGCGGCGCGTTCTACGCGCGCAATTTCTTCGCGCACTTCTGATTCAGTCATCGTCGCGGGGTCGTCTTCAGCCAGGGTGATGATGATCGCGAGCGCATCGGCCTTCCGCTCAACGTCCGCGTCAAGGCGGCGCACTTTCAGGTTCGAACGCAGCATCAGACTGACTTGTGCCACAAGATTCATTGCGCGTTGACAACAATTGACAATGTTCGTTGTCCGGCAGGGTAGGCTCCTTTTTTCTCCGTAAAAGGGCGTGAAAAATGGCAACTCCCTTACATCTCTGGTTGAAAGATCATGGCGGCGCGGATATTAGAGGATCGAGCATGGTCGTGGGCCGTGAAGGCAGTATTGAGGTTTTGGGTTTGACGCATTCGATACACGCACCCGCCGACCATATCACCGGAAAACTGATGGGCGGCCGTTCGCATCGACCGCTCACCATCGAAAAAGAGATAGATCGTTCATCTGTAATGCTTAACATGGCAGTTGCCCGGGGGCAATCATTGCAGTCCGCGGAACTGAAATGGTATCGAATCAACGAGGCCGGACGCGAAGAGGAATACTTCAATATGCTTATGCATAACGTCAAGGTCACTTCCGTTTCGCCGCACGTGTCTAACATCAAAGAGGAGGCAAGCGCCACGCGTAATCACTTTGAAATCGTTGAGTTCATGTACGAGGAAATTCAATGGAGTTATCTTGATGGGAACCTGATCTTTAAGGATGGCTGGAATCTAATTTGACGGTGACTATTCAATGCGCGCGGTTAAATGTACGTTCTCTCTGAACAACAGGGAAACATCAACGCTTCATTGTTCTGGCATCGGTCCAATACCGGCATTTTCCGGGCAAGAGAGAGGCCGGGACAATCCTGCGGCTACGGCATGGAAGGGCATCGGACCCATTCCGAAAGGGACTTACTATATCGTTGATCGACAATCCGGCGGAATGGCTTGTATAACCGTTCTGAATCCATCTGATTTCTGGCATCTTGAGCGCTACCTGCGTTCGCAGAAGCCCAACTTGCCGGTCCCCGGAACGACGCTAAAAGCCTATGGAACCGTTGAGGTCCGATGAAGACGATTATTCTTGGATTACTGGTTGTTCTCGCAAACATTGGCGTAACAGTTACGGCCGCGTTGGGTCTTCTACACGCCTTTCTGGCGCTACCAATGAACATGCCGTATGAAGTCGACATGTTCCTGCGAGCAATCTTGCATGTTTCGGGCAATGATGATTTGGCGAATCCAGACGACATGGAAGTGCTTGCCCTGTTCCTCTACCTTTTCGTTTGCCTGGTTGTCGCAGGCTGCGCCGTGTTGGCGTGCAACATCGCTTTGCGCCGATACCTTGCAAAGCGGCGTCGAGGTCAATAGACCGTCGGGCGGCGTGGTATCGACTATGTGAGGAAGCCGTGAGCGGGAACGAAGGTATAGCTAAAAGAAAACTCACCGCCGCAGGTGCACAACCGACAGCGCGACGCCAGACAAACAAATCAAGAAAAGCCCGCCGCCGCAGTCAGACAGACAATGCCGCTGCCAAAGGCAAAAATCAACGTTAACCCCAAGTAATACAATACGCCCATAATGTCATCCTCAACGGCGCAAAAGCAACCTAATATCAAAACCAGCTAAACCGACGGGAGTCATCTATGCAACGCTATCGTTCGCTGGGCATAGTGACCGGTGCGGCGCCGCTAGCGAGCGCCGACGTATTGAGCAAGATGACCGCCATCTGGCGCCGCTCCCACACCGCGGAGCGATTCGACCTCGTGCTCGAGCAGCACGCATGGCACGGCGAGGCTTCGATCACCGCGGTGAACGCCGGATTCAAAATCCACGTATTCGACGCTATCCGGGCATTCGAAAAACGCGGAGTCGATGCAATCGTATTGCCGTGCTTTCTCAGTCATACCTTCATCGACGAACTGACAGCGAACGTGTCCCTCCCGATTGCCGACATCATGACGGCGCTTTCGATCCACGTGCGGAAAACCTTCCCTTCAGTCCGGCGCATCGGTGTACTGACCTCCGATTACATACGCTGCAACGGTCTCTTCGAGCGTTATTTCGACGCCGAGCAGTTCGACGTGCTGTATTCGCGCAACGAGCATGGCGTGGATTGCGTCGCAAGCGCGGTCTCCGGCAATGACGGCATCAAAAGCGGTTGTCTCTACGGCCGGCCAGTGGAGTTGCTGCGTGCCGCCTGCGCGGATCTCGTGGCGCAAGGCGCGCAAATCATTCTGCCCGGGCTCGCTGACATCGCGATGATCGCGCGCGCGCTCGGCACGCTAGCCGTGCCGCTGGTCGACGCCAATCTGGTGTACGCGCGCTACGTTGCGGCGGCACAATTCCCGCCGCCGCAGCGGCGCTTCAAGGTGGGCGTGCTGGGCGGCGTCGGACCGGCGGCGACCGTCGATTTCATGGCGAAGCTGGTGCGCAACACGCCAGCTGAGCGCGATCAGGATCACATCAAGGTCATGGTCGAGCAGAATCCGCAGATTCCGGATCGCACTGAATCCCTGCTCGGCAACGGCGCCGATCCGACGCTCGCCCTTTATGCGGCCTGCAAGACGCTCGAGGAGGGCGGTGCCGACATCATCGCGATTCCGTGCAATACCGCGCATGCGTTTGTCGACCGGATCCAGCCTGCGCTAAATATTCCGATCGTCAATATGCTGACCTGTACCGTCGATTATCTACGCCAGTCGTTCCCGGGCCTGCGCGAAGTCGGCGTGCTGGCGACTTCGGGCACGCTCGCAAGCCGCGTCTACGAGAAAGCGCTCGAAGCGCGCGGTCTCGTGCAAATCGCGCCGGCCGCGGCGGCACAGGCGCGGTTGATGAACGCGATCTACGGGCGCAATGGCGTCAAGGCCGGCCATACGTCGGGCGAGTGCAGCGACGACGTCGCCGCGGCGCTCGACGATCTGGTCGCCCGAGGCGTGCAGGTGATCGTGCTGGGCTGCACCGAACTGCCGCTGCTGCTGCGCGGCTCGACGCTGGCGCGGCCCGGCGGACTCGTGGTGCGGCTGGTCGATCCGACCGAGGTGCTGGCGAGACGCTGCGTGGCTTGGGCGCTGGGCGGGAGCAGGGCGGCAGATGATTCGGCCGATGCTCCGGCCGATTCGGCAGTTGCGGCAGTTTCGGCAATGGACCGGTTCAGCGTGGCGGGCGTTTGCGGCTAGATCGGGCTGGCAGTGCGGTCGCGCCGTGTCATGGAAAACTGTATAAATATACAGTATAGTATCCGGCTGCAACCTGGCCCTTGGCGCGTCGTCCCGCCGGCCGGGGTGCCCCGAACTTGCGCGGTCGCGAGGCGTCCGTGAGAGGTGGCCCACTCATTCAGACGGTCGGATAAATTGGCATCTAACGGCATTATCAAGATTCGCGGCGCGCGTCAGCACAACCTGAAGAACGTCGATCTCGACGTGCGAACCGGCGAAATGACAGTCGTCACCGGCCCCTCCGGTTCCGGTAAATCGAGCCTCGTGTTCGATACGCTGTACGCGGAAGGGCAGCGGCGCTACGTCGAAACCTTCAGCGCTTACGCCCGGCAGTTTCTCGACCGCATGGACCGGCCGCAGGTCGACCGTGTCGACGGCGTACCGCCCGCCATCGCGATCGACCAGACCAATCCGGTGCGCAGCTCGCGCTCCACGGTCGGCACGATGACCGAGCTCAACGACCACCTCAAGTTGCTCTACGCGCGGGCGGCCGAGCTGTTCGATCGCAAGACCGCGCAACAGGTGCGCCACGACACGCCGGAGACGATTTACGCCGACCTGCAGGCGCGCGCCGCGGCGCACGATCCGCGGCTGGTGGTCACGTTCCCGGTCGAGTTGCCGGAGTCCGCGTCCGAACAGGACGTCGAGCAGTGGCTGTCCGCGAGCGGCTACACGCGCGTGCAGGCGCAGCGCGAAGTCGATTCGCCCACCGGCAGGCGCAAGCTGCTCGACGTGGTTGCCGACCGCTTCCGCTTGCGCCAGGTCGACAAGCAGCGGGTGGTCGAAGCGATCGAGGCGTCGCTCAAACGCGGCGGCGGCCGCGTCAACATCTACGTGCTGCCTTCCACGTCGGAAGCACCGGGCGTGCTGCCTGAAACGAATGCGTCCGAGCAGCAAATCTGGCGGTTTTCCACCGGTCTGCACAACCCCGAAAGCGACCTGCGTTACGCCGACCCGCAGCCGGCGCTGTTCTCGTTCAACTCGGCGTATGGCGCGTGCGAAGTCTGCCGCGGGTTCGGCCGGGTGATCGGCGTCGATCTGGGTCTCGTGATCCCTGACGCGCGCAAGACGCTGAGCGAAGGCGCGATCAAGCCGATGCAAACGCCGGCCTGGAAGGAGTGTCAGGACGATCTGATGCGCTATGCCGCCAAAGCCGATATCCGGCGCGGCACGCCGTGGGGCGAACTGACGGACGCCGAGCGCGACTGGGTCATCAACGGTTCGCCCGACTGGAACGGCAAGTGGCAAAGCCATTGGTACGGCGTCAAACGCTTCTTCGAATATCTCGAATCGAAAGCGTACAAGATGCACATTCGCGTGCTGCTATCGAAGTACCGCAGTTATACGCCGTGCGAAACCTGCGGCGGCGCGCGTCTGAAAACGGAATCGCTGTTGTGGCGCCTCGGCAGCAAAGCGAATGCCGACGAGGTGCTCGCGCCCGAGCGGCGCTTCATGCCGCGCGGCGTCGACTGGCAGCGCGCGCAACTCGAGGCGCTGCCCGGCCTGACCGTGCACGATCTGATGCTGCTGCCGATCGAGCGCATCCGGCGGTTCTTCGACGGGATCAGCCTGCCGAGCGCATTGCTCGACGACGCCCTCAAGCTGCTGCTCGCCGAAGTGCGCACACGCCTCAAATATCTGTGCGACGTCGGCCTGGGTTATCTGACGCTCGACCGCCAAAGCCGCACGCTGTCGGGCGGCGAGGTGCAGCGGATCAACCTCACCACGGCGCTCGGCACGTCGCTGACCAAAACGCTGTTCGTGCTCGACGAACCGAGCATCGGCCTGCATCCGCGCGATCTGAACCGGATCGTCGAGGCGATGCACCGGTTGCGTGACGCGGGCAATACGCTGGTGGTGGTCGAACACGATCCGTCGGTGATGCTCGCGGCTGACCGCCTGATCGACATGGGGCCCGGGCCGGGCGAACGCGGCGGCTCGATCATTTACGACGGTGCGCCCGAGGCCATCCGTTCGTCCGGCACGCTGACCGGCGAGTACCTCGGCGGGCGCCGGCAAGTGGCGGACGCGGCACACTGGTCGCAGCGTCCGGTGGACGCAGGCACGCCGCGCATCGTGCTCGAAGGCGCGGCCCAACACAATCTGCGCGATGTCACTGTCGAGATCCCGTTGCAACGCCTTGTCTGCGTGACGGGCGTGTCGGGTTCGGGCAAATCCACCTTGCTGCAAGACGTTTTGTATCCGGCCATGGCGCGGCACTTCGGTCTTGCCACCGAGTCGCCCGGCGCATTCAGGCGCCTGACGGGCGCGGACCAGGTCACGGACGTCGTATTCGTCGACCAGTCGCCGATCGGCAAGACCGCGCGCTCGAATCCGGCCAGTTACGTCGGCGCATTCGACGAAATCCGCAAGCTGTTCGCCAAGGCGCCGCTCGCGAAACAACGCGATTACGGCCCCGGCATGTTCAGCTTCAACTCGGGCGACGGACGCTGCCCGACCTGCGGCGGCTCGGGCTTCGAGCACATCGAAATGCAGTTCCTGAGCGACGTGTATCTGCGCTGTCCGGATTGCGACGGCCGTCGTTATCGCGCCGAATTGCTCGAGGTGAAAATCGCGCGCGGCGAGCCGGCGCGCGCATTGAGTATCGCCGACGTGCTGGAGCTGACGGTGAGCGAAGCCATCGCCTACTTCGCGGAGGATGCCGAAGTATTGCGCGTGCTGCAGCCCATCGTCGACGTGGGGCTCGAATATGTGAAGCTCGGCCAGCCGGTGCCGACGCTATCCGGCGGCGAGGCGCAACGGCTCAAGCTCGCGGGTTTCCTCGCGGAATCGGCGCAGGCGCACACCGCACGCAGCGCAAAACAGGCGATTGCGAAACGTCTTTTCATGTTCGACGAGCCGACCACCGGTCTGCATTTCGACGATATCGCCAAGCTGATGCAGGCGTTCGGCAAGCTGCTCGCGAGCGGTCATTCGCTGATCGTGATCGAGCACAATCTCGACGTGATCCGCGCGGCCGACTGGCTGATCGATCTCGGCCCTGAAGGCGGGGACGGCGGCGGCCGGGTATTGTGCGCGGGTACGCCGGAAGACCTCAAACGTTGCGCCGAATCGCATACCGGCGGGGCACTGCTGCAATACGATCGCGCGATGAGCGCCGCGGCCGAACCCGCGTCGCAAGGCATTCCGCTGCAAAAGGCGCTGAGCGCAGCGCGTGCGCGCCGGGCGATCGAAGGCGAAGACGTGGTGCGCATCGTCAATGCGCGCGAGCACAATCTGAAGGCGCTCGACGTCGATATTCCGCACGGCAAGTTCAACGTGATCACCGGCGTGTCCGGTTCGGGCAAGTCCACGCTGGCCTTCGACATTCTGTTCCACGAAGGGCAGCGCCGTTACCTCGAATCGCTGAACGCCTACGCACGGTCGATCGTGCAGCCGGCCGGGCGCCCCGAAGTGGACGCGGTGTACGGCATTCCGCCCACCGTCGCGATCGAGCAGCGTTTATCGCGCGGTGGCCGCAAGAGTACGGTGGCGACCACGTCGGAAGTGTGGCACTTCCTGCGCCTGCTGTATGTGAAGCTCGGTCTGCAGCATTGCATTCACGACGGCACGCCGGTCACGTCGCAGAGCGTCGAGTCGATTGCCGCACAATTGTTGCGGGATCACAAAGGCGAGCACGTCGGCTTCCTCGCACCGCTGGTCGTGAACCGCAAGGGCGTCTATACCGACCTCGCGAAGTGGGCGAAAGCGCGTGGCAATACGCATCTGCGCGTGGACGGCGAATTCGTGCCGGTCGACCCGTGGCCGAAGCTCGATCGCTTTCGCGAGCACACGATCGAGTTGCCGGTGGCCGACGTCGTCGTTTCGCCGGATAACGAAACCGAACTGCGCCGCGCGCTCGACGAAACGCTCGAAATCGGCAAGGGGGTGATGCATCTGCTCGCGCCGCTCGACGGCTTGCACGACGCGATCAGCGGCGGCCATCCCACAGCCGCGCTCGGTGCCGTGAAGGTGCTGTCCACCAAACGCGCGTGCCCGGTATGCGGCACCAGTTATCCCGAGCTCGACCCACGCATGTTCTCGTACAACAGCAAGCATGGCTGGTGTACCACCTGCGTCGGCACGGGCCTCGCGCTGACGCGCGAGCAACGCGCGGCGTACGACGACACCGTGATCGTCGACGACAATCGCGGCCGCGAGCAAAGCTTGCCGTCGGAGGAGCAGGAGCCGGAAGGTCTCGTCGACGAACCGTGTCCGGACTGCGCCGGCACGCGTCTGAATCCGACCGCGCGCGCGGTCACGTTCGACGCGCATGCGATCGTCGACGTCGCGCAATGGACCGTATCCGATACGCGCGCCTGGATCGACACATTGGAGATGACCGGCCGCGATGCGGAGATCGCACGCGACGTGGTCAGCGAAATCGGCAGCCGCCTGCAATTCCTCGAGGAAGTCGGGCTCGGCTATCTGAGTCTCGATCGTGCGGCGCCGAGCTTGTCGGGTGGCGAAGCGCAGCGCATCCGGCTCGCCGCGCAACTGGGCAGCAACCTGCAAGGCGTGTGTTACGTGCTGGACGAACCCACGATCGGTTTGCATCCGCGCGACAACCAGATTCTGCTGAACGCGTTGCGCAAGCTAGGCGAGAAGGGCAATACGCTGGTGGTGGTCGAACACGACGAAGACACCATCCGGCGTGCCGATCACATCATCGATATCGGGCCGGGTGCGGGCAAGCGCGGCGGGACGCTCGTCGCGCAAGGCAGTGTTGCCGATCTGTCGGCGCAACCCGATTCGCTGACCGGACAGTTTCTCGCGCAGCCGATCGTGCATCCGTTGCAGCCGCGCCGCAAGGTGGTCGCGCCGACCAAACGCGCAGCGGCCGTGCCGGAGAACTGGCTGACGGTGCATGGCGGCAAGCTGCACAACCTGCGCAACGTGACGGTCGGTATTCCGCTAGCGCGGCTGGTCGCGGTGACGGGGGTGAGCGGTTCGGGCAAGTCGACGCTCGCGCGCGATGTGTTGATGGTCAATCTGCTGGATGCGGTCGGGCGCTCGGTGCTGTCGTCGCCGGCTACGCGGCGTGCGCGCGCGGCGGCGGCGCAAGAGCAACCGGCGGCGAACCGGCGCTCCAGCGTATTGGCGCGTACCGCACCGCGTGCGCCGCTCAACGTCACACACGCATGGCAGGGATGCGACGCGGTCACCGGCTGGGAAACCATCGACCGTGTGCTCGAAGTCGACCAGACGCCGATCGGCAAAACACCGCGCTCGTGTCCGGCGACCTACATCGGCGTGTGGGATGCGATTCGCAAGCTGTTCGCCGGCACGCTCGAAGCGCGCGCGCGTGGTTATACGGCGTCGCGTTTCTCGTTCAATACCGGTGAAGGCCGCTGTCCCGCCTGCGAAGGGCAAGGCGTGCGCACCATCGGCATGAGTTTTCTGCCCGACGTGAAAGTGCCGTGCGACGTTTGCCACGGTCAACGTTTCAATCCGGAGACGCTTGCGGTCACGTGGCGCGGCAAGAACATCGGCGACGTGCTGACAATGGAAATCGACGAGGCTGTCGCGTTCTTCGCGCCGATCTCCAACATCGCCCATCCATTGCAATTGATGAAGGATGTCGGACTCGGCTATCTGACGCTCGGTCAGCCGTCGCCTACGTTGTCGGGCGGCGAAGCACAGCGCATCAAGTTGGTCACCGAATTGAGTAAAGTGCGCGACGACATCACGCGGCGTGGTCAGAAGCCGCCTCATACGCTGTACGTGCTGGACGAACCGACCGTCGGTTTGCATATGGCGGACGTCGCGAAGCTGATTCGCGTGCTGCACCGTCTCGCGGACGGCGGCCATAGCGTTGTGGTGATCGAGCACGATCTCGACGTGATTGCTGAAGCGGACTGGATCATCGACCTGGGTCCGGAAGGTGGCGTTGGCGGCGGGACAATCGTGGCTGCTACGGATCCCGAAGGACTTTCTCGCGTAGCCGATAGCCACACCGGCGCAGCGCTACGGCCTGTTCTGGCGCGAACGCATGGCGGCGTTGCCATGGTGGCGGGCGAGGGAACGAACGGATGAATAGCGGAGCGGGGCAGCGGAAGTCGCTCCGCTCCTGTTCGCCTAAGTGCAGGAAACGTGTGGCGCAAGATTCGCTTGCGCCACAGCCGTTCCACGGGCCGCAAAAGCATTGACGCGGCTATTGCCGGCAGTTTGCCGGGCATGATTGTGTTTGTCGGAAATATGTAATGTTGTTTAATGATTTTGTAACTAAATCAAAGAGGTGATTGAAATACCGATTTGAAGTGTCGTAAATACCGCTAAAAAACTTTTCGGACGTGGTTTGCCTTCTGCTATGTTCTCGCCTCCGGCCTCGGGTTCATTCGTCACGGTCGATCATCAACTCCCGATACTTGTCTGCGATCCGCCCGGTTGCCTTGCAACCCTCGCGGGAAGCCTGTCCGGCGGGTCTTCCGTCTGCGATTCCCTCGCGCTCCGTGGATGGTTCCGGGCGCCGGATTATTGACTTTGTCCCACGCTACCGCACGCAAGAAAGACGCCCTCACTTCTGTTCCATACGCGCCTACTCTTCTAAAGCGACGTCAATGAGGTATTAATTAGAGTTATTGCTCTAAACTTAGTATGCCCGCATCAAAAAAAGTTTGACCGCGGATTTTTTGTCCTGCTATTGTTGCCTCCCATGAAACGCAGCTGACCTTGAAGCAGAGCGGCTCGCAAGCCGCGGCGCACCTCGATCAGGCTATCTACTGCACCCATGAAAGCGGAAATGACGGAGTCGAATTCGTTCTATTAGTACTTCTACCTAGATCGATATTCCGCGGCGTGCGAAGAGCCGATGCACGGCGTCAGGGTCTGTATGTGTCATCCAATCCCAGTTGGGCAATGCAGCATAAATTTTGGACTGCAGAAAAATATAATCGATGGCCATGATTGACTGAAGTGAACGTTGTTTGCGGTATGTAAGCGCGCTGCAGTTACAGAAATGGACGGTTCACGCCGGAGGAGTAAAGGTGGGTACGAAAGTTGAAGGGCAATTTCCGGCAGCAGTGGCCCGGATGGAGAGGCCAGAACGCCCGCGCGAGTTTGGGCGTAAGCAGCAAAACCCCGTACGCCGCTTCGGCGGTATCGCAGTCGTTCTGCTCCTGCACGTAGCGTTGATCTACGCGCTCATCAATGGCCTCGCCACCAAGGTCGTGCAGGTCATCCAGCATCCCATCGAAACGAAAATCATCGAGCCGGTAAAGCCGCCTCCGCCGCCGCCATTGCCGACCGTGCAATTGCCGCCGCCGAAGTTCGCGCCGCCGCCTCCGCCGTTCGTGCCGCCGCCGGAAGTGCAGGTGCAGACGCCGCCGCAACCGACCATCACACACCAGGCCGCACCGGTCGTGTCGGCACCTGCCGTGGCGCCGCCCGCACCGCCGGCACCGCCCGCGCCGGCCAAGCCCGTGAGCGCCGAAGTAGGGGTCGTGTGCCCGAACTCGGATCAGATCCGTTCGTCGATCCGTTACCCGAAGGAAGCGCAGGAAAACAACGTGACGGGTGATGTGCTGATTGAATTCGTAGTCGACGCGCAGGGCCATATTACGAATGAACGCGTTGCCAGATCTGCGGACGATTCCTCACTCGATCGCGCAGCGTTCAACGCGGTCAAGCAGTTCACGTGCGTTTCCCAAGGCCAGGCTGTCCGTGTGCAAGTTCCGTTCTCGTTCAACTTGAACTGAATCCACAGGCTGTTCGGTACCGGTAGCGATTTATCAGTCTTAGTTTAGAAGTTGTACTAATGAACTTGGAGCAGGCATGAAGAAGCGTACTCTCGCCGCATTGGCGGCAAGCATGTTGATCGCCGTAACCACGGTGGATACCTTGGTTGCACCGCAAATGGCCCATGCGCAAGCTAGCGACGCTACCGCGTCGGCAGTTGCCCCGGCCACCGCTGCGCCGCAAACGGTCGGCTCGGCCGCGGACGAAGCGGTGCCGCCACCGGCGCCGGCCACGTCCGAAACCGTCAATAACCCGTACGGTCTCGGCGCTCTCTGGAAGAGCGGTGACTTCGTCGCGCGCTTCGTGCTGATTCTGCTGGTGCTCATGTCGATGGGCAGCTGGTACATCATGATCACCAAGTTCTTCGAGCAATTCCGCGCGAACCGCCGTGCGAAGAGCGCCGACGAGCAACTGTGGACCGCGCCGTCGCTGAGCGAAGGCGCGAAGATGCTCGACGAATCGTCGCCGTTCCGCTTCATCGCGGAAACGGCCATCGAAGCAGGCGAACACCATGACGAAGCCTTGCTCGAAGCCGTCGACCGCAATACGTGGATCGATACCTCGGTCGAGCGCGCAATCACCAACGTGTCGAATCGTCTGCAAGACGGTCTGGCTTTCCTCGGCACGGTCGGCTCGACAGCACCGTTCGTCGGTCTGTTCGGTACGGTCTGGGGGATTTATCACGCACTGACGGCAATCGGTATCGCCGGCCAGGCCTCGATCGACAAAGTCGCGGGTCCGGTGGGCGAGGCGCTGATCATGACCGCGATCGGTCTCGCCGTGGCAGTGCCGGCCGTGCTCGGCTATAACTTCCTGGTTCGCCGCAACAAGTCGGTGATGGAGCGTGTTCGGACCTTCGGCGCACAACTGCACACCGTATTGCTCGCAGGCAGCCGCCGCCCGGCACGTGCTGTCGCTCGCGAAGCAGCGTTGGCCCAATAAGCGGAGTCCGTCATGGCTATGAGCGTTGGGCAGGAAGATAGCGACGAGGTCATCTCCAGTATCAACACCACGCCGCTCGTCGATGTGATGCTGGTCCTGCTGATCATCTTTCTGATCACGATTCCGGTGGTGACGCATACGGTGCCGGTACAACTGCCGAAGGAGACGATCCAGCCGCTGCAAACGACGCCCAAAAGTATCGTCATTGCGGTCAACCGCGACGGCGATTTCTTCTGGAACGAGAAGCAGGTCGACGCGCCTACGCTGCTGGCACGCCTGAAAACCGTGTCGGTCATGACGCCGCAACCGGAAGTGCACGTTCGCGGTGACCAGAGCGCGCGTTATGAATTCATCGGCCGGGTCATTACCGAGTGCGAGCGCGCCGGTATCGCCAAGGTTTCATTTATCACTGAGCCGCCCGCGCGCGGCGGCTAGCTTTGCATGGGATCGGACTAAGCGCTAAGTCCGATCGACAGGAGATGATCATGGGAATGAACGTATCGTCGGGCGGTGGCAGCGCTGAACCGGATGTGATGGTCGATATCAACACCACGCCGCTGATCGACGTGATGCTGGTGTTGCTGATCATGTTGATCATCACGATTCCGATCCAGACGCATGCCATCAAGATGAACTTGCCGGTCGGCAATCCGCCGCCGCCGATCACGCAGCCGGAAGTGGTGCAGATCGATATCGACTTCGACGGCACCACGACCTGGAATGGCCAGTCTGTGCCGAACCGGGCGGCGCTCGAATCAAGGCTGGCCCAGGTGGCGGCCGAACCGGTCCAGGCGGAAATCCATCTGCGGCCTAACAAGCTGGTGCCGTACAAAGACGTCGCGGAGGTGATGGCGTCCGCGCAACGACTGGGCGCGACGAAAATCGGCCTGATCGGCAACGAGCAGTACATGCAATAGGGAAGTGGAATGCTAACGATCCATCAACGGTTCAAGCGCGCCATCATTACGGCCGCTGTCGGAGGGCTGTCTGCGCTCGTCGTGCTGCCGCTCGCATCTCATGCCGCGGACACGTTGCGGCCGGATGTGGCGAAGCCGCTGAACGCCGCGCAGGATCTGTATCGCGCGCACAAGTACAAGGATGCGTTGACGAAGATCGATCAGGCGGATGCCGTGGCGGGCAAAACGCCCTATGAAAGCTACATGGTCCAGGAGATGCGCGGCGCCGCTGCTGCGGCAGCCGGCGAATCCGGTGTAGCTGCCCAGGCCTACGAAACCTTGCTGGGCTCCGGACGCTTGAGCGGCGCTGACGAGCAGCGCACCACCGCGGCGCTCGCAGGCATCTACTTCCAGCAGAAAAACTATGCGCAGGCAGCGAAGGTCGCGCAGCGCTATCTGAAATCGGGCGGCAGCGATCCCGACATGCGGACGTTGCTTGTTCAGTCTTACTACCTGTCGAATGATTGCGGCAATGTCGTGAGCCTGCTTAAGCCGAGCGTCGATGCGCAGGTGCGTGCCGGTCATGCGCCCGACGAATCGCAGCTGCAATTGCTCGGCACTTGCGCACAACGCGTGAAAGCTGACGCGACCTACCGCAGCACGCTCGAAAAGCTGGTCGCCTATCATCCGAAACAGTCTTACTGGGACGATCTGTTCACTGCGATCCGCAGCAAGCCCGGCTATTCTTCGGCGCTCGATATCGACACGTACCGGCTGCGCCGCGCGACCGGCTCGCTCACAACCGCCGACGACTACATGGAGATGACCCAGCTCGCGATCGTGGCGGGTACCACGGCTGAAGGCAAACAGGTCATCGATCAGGGCTTCGCGTCAGGCGTTCTGGGTCGCGATGCGCAGTCGGATCGCGAGAAGCGGCTGCAGGCGCTCGCCGCGAAACGGGCGCAAGCGCCTGCCGATCCCGCGAACCCCGTGGCCCCTGTCGACGTCGGCTTCAACCAGGTTTTCGCCGGTCAAACCAAGCAAGGTCTTACGGCAATGGACGCAGCGATCGCGAAGGGTGGAGTCGATCACCCGGACCAGGCGCAACTGCATCTCGGCGTGGCGTACTACATCGCAGGCGACAAAGCGCGTGCAGTGCAAACCTTCCGTGCCGTGAAGGGCACTGACGGCTCGGCTGACCTCGCCCGTTTGTGGGTGCTGGTAGCGTCGAAGTAACGGAGTCCTGTTCCTGACATGTCCATCCGGCGAAGTGCATTCAAGGCATCCGGGCATCGAGCCGGGACGCACATGTTCGCCGTAGGGAGCGGCGGGCGGCCGTCGCCAATGGCCGGGCCTGGTTGCGTGCGCAGCCAACGTCCGGTTTGCGGCAAGTGTGAAATTCGCCCCGATATCGGATTGATCGAGTCACGCATGACGACAACCAACCAGGCATATCGAGCGATTTTTAAGGAGGACGTCGCACTCGATGAAACATAGTTTAGTTTTATCAAACTAATTTTGACTACGGGATTCTGTCTTGCTATGGTTTTGTCACTCGATAACAAGGCACAGGTCGCAGTTTCTATAGGAAGCAAAATTCGCGCGCTGCGCCAACGGCTCAAGCGCACGTTGGACGAAGTGGCAACGACTGCGGGAATTTCCAAGCCCTTTTTGTCGCAGGTCGAACGGGGACAGGCAACGCCTTCGATTACATCGCTAGTCGGCATTGCTCGAGCTTTAGGTGTCACGGTGCAGTACTTCGTCGACACGCCGACCGAAGACAAATCGGTGCGTAGGGGGAATGAACTGAAGTACTTCGGATTCGACGGGACCGCGAATCTTTTTGGACGGCTGACGAATCTGTCGGTCGGCAGCAAGCTGGAGGTCATTCTCGTCAGGATGCCGGTGGGGCAGAACCCGTCGGAAGTCACGACGCATGCGGGGGAAGAGTTTTTGTACGTGATGAGCGGTCAGATATCGCTCACGTTAGAAGGTACAACGTTCGTATTGCAGGCAGGTGACACTGCGCATTACGAGTCCACCGTGCCTCACGCCTGGGCCAATACGGCTCGCGAAGAAGCGGTGGTCGTGTGGGTGGGTACGCCAAGATTGTTTTAGGTGCCTTTGCTCCGTGCTTTCGTTGAAAGCAGTCGATCGGTATTTTAAGTACAACTTAAGGTTCCTGCGTTGGTCGGGCAAGAGGGCGTTGTTCGCGCCCTCACTCGAGATAGTCAAAATAAAAACAATCAGAAAGCGCTGCGCAATTCGTTTGTAATAAATAAGTAGTCCGATATTGGGTTATTTGAAGTGTCCTGTCTATATGGATGCATTTGCAATGCCGGCATTGCGTGGCCGGCTTGTGAGGCAGAAAGGTGCGGGGCGGCTTTAACGGAGCACGGCGCAAGATCGCCGTATATCGAGTGGAGAGGTTCACAAGACCTCTCTTCACACACAGCTGTGGCCTTACTGACGAGCGAGAAGGGGAAAAATGAAACAAAAGGCATTGGCGCTGGCCATCAAAAGAATAATCTGGGCTGAACTGGCGTTGTCGGCCGCAATTGCCGTACCGGCGTTTGCGCAAAGCCAGCCGGCCACCACCGGCACTGCGGCAGGCACGACGACGGAAAGCGCGCCGGCAGCAGGCACTGCTGCCACACCGTCCACGGATAGCAACACCGCGACGCCGACGGGCAAAGGGGTTCAGCAACTGAAGAAATTTGAAGTGACCGGCTCGCTGATTCGCACGTCGGACAAGGTCGGCAACACGGAAGTCCAGACCATCACGCCCAAGGAAATCCAGCAAAGCGGTTATACGACCGTGGCCGACTTCCTGCGCGGCACGTCCGTGAATTCGGGGAGCAGCTGGGGCCAAACGACGATGAACAGCTCCGCGCAAGGCGGTGGCGGCATTGCATTGCGCGGTCTAAGCGAGAAGTACACGCTGGTGCTGGTGGACGGACAACGGGTGGCGAATTACGGCAAGGCGGTGAACTTCACCGACACGTTCTTCGACGTGAATTCGATCCCGCTCAACGTGATCGACCATATCGACATCGTGAAGACCGGTGCGGTCTCGGTGTATGGTTCGGATGCAATTGCAGGCGTGGTCAACATCATCACGAAGAAGGACTTCCAGGGCTTGCAGTTCGATGGCCAGCTCGGCAAGGCGCAGCATCCGGGCGACGCGCAGGGTAACTTCGCTGTGCTCGGCGGCATTGGCGACCTGAATGGCGATCGCTTCAACGTGACCGCTGCAGCGAGCTACTACCGCGACAGCGGCTCCTCGCTCGCCGATCGCTCCATGACGGCAAATCAGGACTTCAGTCAGTTCCCTGGCGGTCTCGCCGGCCCGCTCGGGCCGAATCAACAGTCGTACTGGACCGCACCCGACGGCAGCAAGGTAGCGCTGAGCCCGTGCCCTCCCGGTAGTGTGTCGGCGGACGGCGGCGCTGAGTGTAAGTCGAATCCCGCGAGCCAGACCTCGCTCGTGCCGTCGACGACGCGCCTGAACGCGAAAGTGCGCGGTACCTTCAAAATCAACGACGACATCCAGGCCTACGCCGACTTGTGGGTGAGCCGCAACGAAACGGTGCAGAACGAAGGTCCAGCGGTGTTGAGCAGTCAGACCAACGCATTCAATCCGCTCACCGGCTCCGCATTGCCGCTGAATCGCACCGTGCCGGCGACCAATCCGTACAACCCGTTCGGCGCACCGGCACAGATCAACTACACCTTCCCGAACACGGTTTCGGCCGACACGGTGTCGACGTTCTGGCGCGCGATGACCGGCGTGAAGGGTTCGTTCACCACGGCGAAGCTGGGTGACTGGGATTGGTCCGCGGATTACGGCCACTCGCAGAGCACGGTCGACACGACCTATAAGAACATCCTGAACGTCGCGGGCGTCGAGAACATTCTGCAGAACGGCGTCTATAATTTTTCGAATCCATCGTCCACGCCGAACGGCTTGAACGGTGTGTTCCAGAACGACTACGAGCAGGCAATCTCGAAGCTCGACAGCGTCACGGCGAAGACCTCGACGGGTAACCTGTTCAATCTGCCGGGTGGCCCGGTCGGTGTCGGTTTCGGTACGGAATTCCGTCACGAAAGCAGCCTGATCAACTCGCGCACTTATAGCGCGCTTGGGGTTACCGCGCCGGCCAACGTGCAGACGGTTGACGGCGAGCGCAATGTGGCCGCCGTCTACTATCAGGTCGATATCCCGATCATCCGGAACCTGACGTTCACGCAAGCGGGCCGTTACGACCACTACAGCGACTTCGGCGGCGCGTTCTCGCCGAGCTTCGCATTGCGCTTCCAGCCGGTGCAGGCTCTCACGACTTTCGCATCGTATAGCCGCGGCTTCCGTGCCCCGACGCTGGTCGAAAACTCGCAGGCAACGTATCTGGCCCACCAGAATCTGGTGGACCCGAATGATCCGAGCGGTGTGCCGACCAAGCACTTCACGACTGAACAGGTCAACGGCAATCCGGCTCTGCAGCCGGAGCACACCAAGAACTACAACATCGGCTTCCAGCTTTCGCCGGATTCGTCGACGGATATCGGTGCGGCGTTCTACAAGATCCACATCGACGGCGTGATCGGCACGAACGACCCGAACGCGGTGATCGATGCGAACAACCCGTCGAACGTGATCCGCAATCCGGACGGCACGGTGGCCTACATCAAGGAACAGTTCGTCAACCTCGGTTCGCTCGACACCGATGGCTTCGACATGAACTTCCGCAAGTCGGTGGGCACGAAGTACGGCACGTTCACGCTGGCGGGCGATTGGGTTTACGTGTGGCACTTCAAGCTGAACAGCCCGGGTGCGCCGACGCAGGACTTCGCCGGCAACAACCTCGCGCTGCTGCAGCCGTTCGGCGCAAGTAATCCACGCTGGAAGGGCAACACGAGCCTGAGCTGGGATTACCGCAAGCTCACCACCACGCTGACGTGGCAGTACACGGGCCCGTACACCAACGCGGTGGCAGCGGAATTCGGCGACGGTGGTACGTTGTCGGTGGCGTCGTACAGTCAGTTCAACCTGGTTGCGACGTATCGCGGCTTCAAGAACTGGACGATTTACGGCGGCATCAACAACCTTTTCGATCGCAAGCCGCCGTTCGACGTCGAGTGGCAAGCCACCCCCGATATCACGGGTTACGACCAGTCGCTTTATACCAACATCGGGCGCTTCTTTCAGGTCGGTGCAACGTACCGCTTCTGAAGCCGTTGATGTTTGTGATTCACCCGCAGTCTGTCTAGTCGGTCGGCCGCTCCGGCTTCCGGTCATCGTTACTGGAGCGGCTCAATTTTTTTAGAGACGTACTTTGGAGTTCTGGTGTTCAATGACGCGGTCATCACGGCGGGGAAGTCGTATCGTTGCGAGAAGAACGCCGAGGCTTATGTCGGTGAAGTCACGTTTTCGTTCAAGACTGCAGCGAGCGACGACGACCAGTAAGCCGCACCGCAGCGCCAGCGGGGAAAGCTACGCGAGCGACGGCAGCAGGCCGCCGCTCGCGCCGATTCGATTTACTGCGCGCTGGCTCGAGGCCGGCGCGCATCCTCACGCATTCCGAAGATGAGACTTTTGAAGTTTCACCGGCCGCGCGCCGTGTGGACGGTTTCGCGCCAGCCGGTACTGACGGCCGGCGCCGCGTGGCTGACCGCGCTGAGCCTGTGCCTGAGTTTGAACGCGGCTTCGGCACAGGCGAAGCCTTCAATCGCGCAATACGGCGAGCCTAAATACTCGGCTGAATTCAACCACTTCGACTATGCGAATCCCGACGCGCCGGCTAACGGCACACTGAGCTTCGAAAACTACAACGAACTGCAGACTTACGATTCGCTGAATCCATTTCTGGTGCGCGGCGCGCCCGCGCCGGACATTCAGAATCTGATGTTCGACACGCTGATGCAGCGCAGCTGGGACGAACTGGCGTCCGAATACCCGCTGATCGCGGACGACGTCGAGGTTGCCCCCGACCTGGGTTCGGCGACGTTCCATATCAACCCGACCGCACGTTTTTCTAACGGCGATCCGATCACCGCTGCCGACGTCAAATATTCGTACGACACGCTGACCGGTCCACAGGCTTCACCGCTTTTCAACGCGCAGTTCTCGGTCATCAAAAGCGCGACGGTAATCGACAGGAACGCGATCCGCTTCGATTTCAAGCATCCCGAACGCGATGCGCCGCTGATTGCGGGCGACCTGCCGATCTTCTCGCCGAAGTGGGGGATGCAGCCCAACGGCAAGCGCCCGGCGTTCGATCAGATCGCCACCGTGCCGCCGATCGGCAGCGGCCCGTATCTGATCGATGAACGCAAGAACGACAAGCAGATTTCCTATCGCCGCAACCCTGACTACTGGGCGTCGAATCTGCCGTCGCGACGCGGCATGTTCCGCTTCCAGCACATCACCTTCAAGCTGTACCGTGACCACTACACGCAACTCGAAGCCTTCAAGGCGGGCGATGCGGACGTCGTCGTTGAATACAGCGCGACGCAGTGGGCGCGCAAGTACGTAGGCAAGAATTTCGACAACGGGCTGCTGAAGAAGGGCGAGTTCGCCGACGGTCCCGCGCAGATGCAGGGCATGCTGATGAATCTGCGCAAGTCGATGTTCCAGGACCCGCGCGTGCGCCACGCACTCACGCTGGCATTCGACTACGACTGGATGAACCGGATGATGTTCTATGGCCAATACCGGCGCACCAGCAGTTATTTCGAGGCGAGTCCGTTCGGCGCGACCGGCACGCCCAGCCCCAGGGAACTGGCGCTGCTCGAACCGCTGCGCGCCAGTGTGCCGCCCGAAGTATTCGGCCCGATGCCCAAGCAACCCACTACGATTGCGCCGGATTCCCTGCGCGGCAATCTGCGTGTCGCCCGCGATCTGCTGGCGCAGGCCGGATGGCACTATCGCGACGGCGCATTGCGCGACGCGAACGGCACGCCGATGACGATCGAGATCATGGACGATCAGCCAGGCATGGATCGGTTGATCCTGCCGTATATGCAAGCGCTCGGCATGCTCGGCATCCAGGCCCATATGCGCGAAATCGACAGTGCGTTGTACGAGAAGCGTCTGAACAATTTCGAGTACGACATGACCACCTTTATCTATCCGCCGGTGACGATTCCGGGCGCCGAACTGACGCGCCGTTTCGGCAGTGCCGCCGCGTCGGAAGTCGGCTCCGAGAACTATCCGGGGATTCGATCGAAAGCGGTCGACTCGCTGATTCGCTCCGCGCTCTTGGCCACCAATCTCGACGATCTGGAGGCGGCGACCCGTGCGCTCGACCGCGTCCTGATCTACTCGTTCTATCTGGTGCCGGAGTACTACGCGCCGGGCGCGCGCATCGGCTACAAGACGACATTGGCGTTCCCGAAGATCGTGCCCGCGTCTTACCAGTACGAAGACTGGGTCATCGATTACTGGTACGAAAAAGCGCCACGCACACCGGCGACTCAAACCACCCAGGCGGCGCAGTCCGCTGTTTCAACCACGGCTACGGCTCACTGAGGACCAGCATGCTCGCCTACATTCTCAGACGATTGCTGTTGATGGTGCCGACGTTGCTCGGCGTGGTCACGCTGACCTTTGTCGTCACGCAGTTCGTGCCGGGTGGGCCGGTCGAACAGGTGATGACGCAACTCCGCCACGGCACTGGCCGTGGCGGAGAGGCGGGGGCGGGGGCGGGCGGCTATCACGGCAGCCAGGGCGTCGATCCTTTGCAGATCGCACAGATCAAGAAGCAGTTCGGTTTCGACAAGCCGCCGCTCGAACGTTATCTGCTGATGCTCGAGCACTATGCGACGTTCAATCTCGGTCAGTCGTACTTCCAGCATGAAAGCGTGTGGGAGGTGATCCGCTCGAAGCTGCCGGTGTCGATCACGCTCGGCATCTGGACGGTGCTGCTCACGTATCTGATATCGGTGCCGTTGGGCATTGCGAAAGCGGTGCGCAACGGCTCGCGCTTCGATACGGTCACGAGCGTGCTGGTGCTGGCCGGCTACGCGATTCCCGGCTTCGTGCTCGGCGTGCTGCTGCTGATGCTGTTCGGCGGCGGCACCTTCTGGCAGGTGTTTCCAATGCGCGGCCTCACGTCGGATAACTTCGGCGAACTGAGCACCTTCGGCAAAGTACTCGATTACCTGTGGCACATCGTGCTGCCGGTGACGGCCTCGGTAGTCGGCAACTTCGCGATCGTCACGATTCTCACCAAGAACACGTTCCTCGAAGAGATCGGCCGTCAATATGTGTTGACCGCGCGCGCCAAGGGCGCGCCGGAGCGCGACGTGCTGTGGAAGCACGTGCTGCGCAATGCCGCGATCCCGTTGTTGACGGGTCTGCCGGCCGCGTTTGTCGGCGCATTCCTGAACGGCAACCTGCTGATCGAAACGCTGTTCTCGCTCGACGGCATGGGGCAACTTTCGTACGACTCGGTGATTCGCCGGGATTATCCGGTCGTGCTCGGTTCGCTCTTTCTCTTCACGCTGATCGGCCTCGTAACCAAACTCATCGCTGACGTCTGCTATGTCCTTGTCGACCCCCGCATCCAATTCAACCGCCTGGACCGCTGACGCGGCGGGCGTGGCGCACGCGGCGTCGCCGTCGCCATGGCGGCGCACGTGGCTGCGCTTCAAACAGCAGCGTCTCGGTTACTGGAGCCTCGTGATCTTCGTATCGCTGTTCGCCATCAGCCTGCTCGGCGAGGTGCTGTCCAACGATCGCCCGCTGGTGGTCCGATACGAAGGCCACTATTACTTCCCGATCGTGAAGGACTATTCGGAGACCATGTTCGGCGGCGATTTTCCGGCCCGCGCGAATTACCTGGACCCGTATATCCGCTCGCGGCTCGAATCGAACGGCAACTTCGCGATCTATCCGCCGAATCATTTCCACTACGAGACGATCGATTACTTCGCCGCGCATCCGTATCCGGCACCGCCGACGACGACCAACTGGCTCGGTACCGATCAATACGGCCGCGACGTGCTCGCGCGGCTCCTGTACGGTTTCCGGCTTTCGGTGCTGATGGCGCTCGCGCTGACCGTGTCCGGCGTGCTGGTCGGCGTGTTGACGGGCGCGGTGCAGGGTTTTTATGGCGGCCGCACCGATCTGATCGGGCAACGCCTGATCGAGATCTGGAGTTCGATGCCGGACCTGTATCTGCTGATTATCTTCGCGTCGATTTTCGAGCCGACCTTGTGGCTGCTGTTTATTCTGCTGTCGATGTTCGGCTGGCTCGTGCTGTCCGACTACGTGCGCGCCGAATTCCTGCGTAACCGTTCGCTCGATTACGTCAAGGCTGCACGCACGATGGGCCTCTCCAACTGGCAGATCATGTGGCGCCACGTGCTGCCCAATAGCCTGACGCCGGTGATTACATTCCTGCCGTTTCGCATGAGCGCGGCGATTCTGTCGCTGACGAGTCTCGACTTTCTCGGCCTGGGCGTGCCGCCGCCGACGCCGAGCCTAGGTGAATTGCTTCAGCAGGGCAAGAACAACCTCGACGCCTGGTGGATTTCGATTTCGGCGTTTGCCGCGCTGGTGATCACGCTGCTGCTGCTGACCTTCATGGGCGATGCGCTGCGCAATGCGCTCGATACGCGCTCGCGCGGTTCGGCTTTCGGCGGAGGTCCGCGATGAGCGACGCCAGGCTGAACCGTCCCTTGCTGGAAATCGACCGCTTCTCCGTGCGTTTCGGCGACAAGATCGCGGTGCATGAACTGAGCCTCTCGATCGCGCGCGGTGAACGGGTCGCGCTGGTCGGCGAATCGGGCTCGGGCAAAAGCGTCACTGCGTTGTCGATCTTGCAGCTGGTCGAGCATGCGGCGCTGAGCGGGCGCATCCTGCTCGATGGTGAAGACCTGCTGCAAAAAACCGAACAGCAGATGCGCGGAATTCGCGGCGCGGATGTCGCGATGGTGTTTCAGGAGCCGATGACCGCGCTCAATCCGCTCTTCACGATCGGCAAGCAGATCGCCGAGAGTTTGCGCCTGCACGAAGGCTTGCGGCCCAACGCGGCACGCGAGCGCGGCATCGAATTGCTCAGACGCACCGGCATTCCCGAGCCGGAACGGCGCATCGACAGTTTTCCGCACCAACTGTCCGGCGGGCAGCGGCAGCGCGCGATGATCGCGATGGCGCTCGCGTGCCGCCCGCGTTTGCTGCTCGCCGACGAACCCACTACCGCGCTCGACGTCACCGTGCGTCAGCAAATCGTCGATCTGCTGATCGCGTTGCAGGAACAGGAAGCGGCCGAACGCGGCATGGCCGTGCTGCTGATTACGCACGACCTGAATCTGGTCAAGCGCTTCGCGCAGCGCGTCGCGGTGATGGAGAAGGGCGTGCTGGTCGAAACCAATACGACCGAAGCTTTGTTCGCCGATCCGCAGCATCCGTATACGAAGCGCCTGCTCGACAGCGAGCCGCAACGCGCGGTCGAGCCGATCGAAGCCGGCGCGCGGCGGCTGCTCGAAGTGCAAGGCCTCACGGTCGATTACCGCATGTCCGCGAAGGGCTGGCGTTCGATGTTCAGACGCTCCACGTTTCGCGCGGTACAGGAGGTCGATTTGAGCTTGCGGCGCGGCGAGACGCTCGGGATCGTCGGCGAATCGGGTTCGGGCAAGTCGACGCTGGCGGCCACCGTGCTCGGTTTGCAGCAGCCCGCCGCGGGTCATATTCATATCGACGGCTTGCCGTTGTCGACGCTGAAGACCGCCACCTCGCGCCGTGCGCTGTATGCGCGCATGCAGGTCGTGTTTCAGGACCCGTTCGGTTCGCTGTCGCCGCGCATGACGGTGGAGCAGATCATCGGCGAAGGCCTTGCCATGCATCGGCCGGAAGTGGATGCGAAGGCGCGGCGCGCGCGCGTGGGCGGCCTTCTCGAAGAGGTCGGCATGCCCGCCGATGCGATGCTGCGCTATCCGCACGAATTTTCCGGCGGACAGCGCCAACGCATTGCGATTGCGCGCGCGCTGGCGGTCGAGCCGGAGTTGCTGGTGCTCGACGAGCCGACCAGCGCACTCGACGTGTCGATTCAGAAGCAGGTGCTGAATCTGCTGACAAATCTGCAGAAAAAGTACAAGCTTAGCTTTTTGTTCATCACGCACGATCTGGCGGTGATGCGAGCCATGGCGCATCGCGTGATCGTGATGAAGTCGGGACGCATCGTGGAAGCCGGCGACACGCTCGACGTGCTGCATGCGCCGTCGCATCCTTATACCCAGTCGCTGCTGGCGTCGTCGCTGGTCCTGCCGCCGCCGGGCTGAACAGAGATTCACACGGGAACCTCGAATGATTGACGAACGTTGGGCGCAAGCCGCACGTACGCTGACGAGCCGCGCGGCATTCTGGTCGCTGCGCATTGTCGACGAACAGATCGACGACCACGAAATCCGCAACGACATCGCGCAGCCGCTGCGTACGGTGCGCGATCGTGGCGCGATGCTGATCGCATGGGTGGGCGCGGGAGCGGGCTATGCGGCCACGGCGAATCTGTCCGCGGCGGGCTTGCAAGCCGCGCTCGATATCGCGACGGCTCGTGCCGAAGCGAGCGCCGCGCTGTCCTTGATCGACCATCGCGAGGTGGTGCGTCCGGCTGTCAGCGGCCGCTATGTATCGCCGAATGCGCAGCACGCGTTGCCGGGCCGGGCCGAATGGCTCGACCGTTTGGGCGCGGAATGCGCGAGCGCGAATCTCGATGCACGTATTGTCGAACGTGTGGCGGGCGTGCAGATCACGCATACCGATCAGCTCTACATCACCGGCGACGGCGTACGGATCGACCAGCAGTTCCGCTTTGTGATGCCGCAATTGAGCGTGGCCGCGCACGCGAACGGCGACACCCAGGTGCGCACGCTCGGCGGCAACTACGGCACGCTCGGGCAGGGCGGCATTGAAGTGCTGGCGCGCTTCGGCTTCGAAGGCGCGGGTGTGCGGGTCGCCAACGAAGCCTTGCAGTTGCTGGCCGCGCCGAATTGCCCTTCAGGCAAGCGCGATCTGCTGCTGATGCCCGATCAGATGATGTTGCAGATTCACGAATCGATCGGCCATCCGCTCGAACTCGACCGTATTCTCGGCGACGAGCGCAACTTCGCCGGCTGGAGCTTCGTCAAGCAGGAGATGTTCGGCTCATACCGCTACGGTTCCGAGCTGCTGAACGTCACCTTCGACCCGGAACTGCGCGAGGAAGCCGCCGCTTACGCATTCGACGACGACGGCGCCGAAGCGCACAAACAGTATCTGATTCGCGATGGCGTGCTCGAACGGCCGCTGGGCGGCGCGCTTTCGCAGCAGCGCGCGCACATGCCCGGCGTCGCCAATTCGCGCGCATCGAACTGGAACCGGCCGCCGATCGACCGGATGGCGAATCTGAACATCGAGCCCGGCGATAGCTCGCTGGACGAGATAATCGGCAACATCGAACACGGCATTCTGATGCGCACCAACACCTCGTGGTCGATCGACGACCATCGCAACAAATTCCAGTTCGGCTGCGAGTTCGGTCAGCTGATCGAGAACGGCAAGCTCGCGCACGTGGTGAAGCAGCCGAATTATCGCGGCATCTCGGCGAATTTCTGGCGCAGTCTGAGCGCGGTGGGCAATGCGGACACGCGCGAGGTGTACGGCACCTCGATGTGCGGCAAGGGCGAACCGGCGCAGATCATTCGCGTCGGTCATGCATCGCCTGCTTGCGTGTTCAGCAACGTCGACGTGTTCGGAGGCGCCTGATGAGCCAGTTCATGTCCTCGCGGGCCGGTGCATCGCTCGACTGGCAGCAGCATTTCACCTCGTTGGCCGATGCGGTCGAGCGCTTGCAGCACGCTGGCGAAACCACACTGAGTTCGTTTGCCGGCGAGCAGTCCGACTTCATTCGCTTCAACGCAGGCAAGGTGCGGCAGATCGGCAGCGTGTCGCAAGGCAAGCTGACCTTGCGGTTGATCGACGGCGCGCGCCAGGCCTATTCGACGCTGACCGTATGCGGCGACCTGCAACAGGATCTGGACGAAGTGAGCGCGGCGCTTGCCACCTTGCGCGACGGCTTGCGCGATGCGGCGGACGATCCACATCTGTTGTTCGATACGTCGCAATGGCAGCGCGCCACGCAGCGTTCCGGCAAGTTGCCGGACCCGCAGGGCTTGTTGCGCACCGTCGCCGAATGCGCGCAGGGGCTGGACTTCGTCGGCTTTTACGCGGGCGGCACGATCGTGCGCGGCTTCGCGTCCACCAGCGGCAGCCGCGGCTGGTACGAAGTCGACAACTTCAATTTCAGCTGGTCGCTCTATGACCCGAGCGGCCGGGCGATCAAAACGACCTACGCCGGCGACGACTGGAGCGATGCCACTTTCGCGCGCAAAGTGGAGCAGGCGGCGGCTCGCCTCGCCGTGCTCGCGCGTACGCCGCGCGCGTTGGCGCCGGGGCGTTATCGCTCGTATCTGGCGCCCGCGGCGCTTGCCGAATTGCTCGGCGTGACCGCATGGAGCGGATTCTCCGCGCGGGCCCAGGCGAGCTCGCGTAGCGAGTTGTACAAACTGCACACTGGCGAAGTCGCGCTCGATCCGCGCGTGAGCTTGAGCGAAGACCTGAATCTCGGCATCACGCCGGGTTTCAACGACGACGGCTATTTGCGCGAAAGCGTGCCGCTGATCCAGGCGGGCCGCAGCGCCGAGCGCTTGACCAATGCCCGCAGCGCACGCGAGTACGGTTTGACGCCCAACGGCGCGCTGGCGAACGAGTCGCCGGCGGCGCTTTCGATGGACGGCGGCGATCTGGCGGAAGAAGACGTGCTGGCGAAGCTCGATACCGGGCTCTACATCGGCAATCTCTGGTACGTGAATTTTTCGGACCGGATGAATTGCCGCCTGACCGGCATGACGCGCTTCGCGACCTTCTGGGTCGAGCATGGGCAGATCGTCGCGCCGCTCGAAGCGATGCGTTTCGACGACAGCTTGTACCGGCTGCTCGGCGGCGAGCTCGAACAGCTCGGCGCGCAACCCGAGTTGCTGTTGAGCGATTCCACGTGGGGCGAGCGCGCAACCGGCGGCATGCAATTGCCCGGCATTCTGGCGCGATCTTTCGAATTGACTTTATGAGCCTATGGATCAACACATAAAAACAACATCCAAACCTGAGAGCTTGCCCGAGGGTCTGACGCTGCGCCCATTGCTGCTCTCCGACGCCGAGCAATTCCACGCGATGCAGCAACTGCCGGTCGTGGTGAACGGCAATCCGCACCCGCCGTTTCAGTCGCTTGCGAGCACGCGCGAATACATCGAAAAACTCGAACCCAGCGAGATCGTGATCGCCGCGGCGATCGGCGACACGCTGGTCGGTGAAGCGGAACTGACGCCTTCGAAGGGGCGCCGCTCGCATGCCGGATCAATCGGAATTTGCGTACACGACGCATGGCATCGGCGCGGCATCGGCAATGCGCTGATGAGCGAACTGCTCGATGTGGCCGACAACTGGCTCGGCCTGCGCCGTGTCGAGTTGCACGTGTTCGCCGATAACCACGCCGCGTTCGCGTTGTACCGCAAGTTCGGCTTCGAAGTCGAAGCGCGGCAACGCGGCGCGGTGTTGCGCGGCGGCGTGCTGATCGATTGCTTCCTCATGGCGCGGCTGCGCGAGGCGGCGCCGTTCATGTCGACGCCGTCAACCGCAGCGCAGTCGACACTGTCGACGCCGAACCTTGCCGCGGAATAAGACCATGAACGATCAAACTTTGCACAGCGACCCGGCAGTGGAGAACCGCATCACGATCAAGGCGCTCGAACGGTCCGACATGGCGTCGTTCGCCGAGATCATGAGCCTGCCCGGCGTGCGGCGCGGCACGCTGTCAGTCGGTTATCGCAACGCCGAAAAAATCGCCGCGTGGCACGAACGGCGCCTCAAAGACAGTGTAAGCGTGTGCGCATGGCTGGACGGCCGCATGGTGGGGCACGCCGGACTTACGGTATTTCGGCCGTGCCGCGCGCACGGCGCCGAGTTAGGATTGGCGGTGCACGACGCATATCATGGGCGCGGTGTCGGCACGGCGCTCCTGCGCGCGCTGACCGAAACCGCGGATGCGTCGCTCGGTTTGCGCCGCCTCGAACTGCAGGTGTTCGTGGACAACACGCCGGCCATCGCGCTGTACCGCAAGTTCGGCTTCGTCGAAGAAGGCGTGTCGCGCGGTTATGCGATGCGCGACGGCGTGCTGGCCGATGCGCTGCATATGGCCCGTCTCGCCGACGCGCCGAGCTTCCTCGCCATCTGAACGGATTTTTGCGTGCCATTTTTTTTCATCGACCGCCCGGTCTTCGCGTGGATCGTCGCGCTCGCCGTCGTCGTGGCGGGCGCGCTCGCGATTCCGCAACTGCCGGTTGCGCAGTATCCGCGCCTCGCGCCGCCGCGCGTGGTCATCAGCGCGACCTATCCGGGCGCGTCGACTGAAGTAGTGGACGCGAACGTCGGCAGCATCATCGAGGAGAGTCTCGATGGCGCCGACAACATGCTGTACTATGAAACCACCAGCGATAACCTCGGCGAACTCGAGGTCGACGTGACGTTCGCGCCCGGCACCAATCCCGATCTCGCGATGGTCGACGTGCAGAACCGCCTGAAGCAGATCGAGTCGCGCCTGCCGCAGCAGGTCGTGCAGCAGGGCATCAGCGTGTTCAAGGCGGCCAACACTTTCCTGATGCTGGTCGCGCTCACGTCCACCGACGGCACGCGCGATTCCGTGCAATTGAGCGACTATCTGAGCCGCTACGTGATGCGCGAACTGAAGCGCGCGCCCGGCGTGGGCTCCGCCCAGTTGTGGGACGCCGACGAAGCACTGCGCATCTGGCTCGACCCGATGAAGCTGCGCGAGTACGGCTTGGGCGCCGCCGAAGTGAACGCCGCGATCGCCGCGCAAAACGCCACGGTGACGGCCGGCGCGCTGGGCGACGCGCCGTTCGTCGCGGGGCAGCAATTGAATGCCTCGGTGAGCGTGAAGGGGCAACTGATATCGCCTGCCGAGTTCGGTCAGATCGTGCTGAAGGCGAGACCCGACGGCTCTGCGGTGCGCTTGCGCGACGTTGCGCGCGTCGAGCTCGGCCGCGACAATTATTCGTACTGGTCGCGCTTGAACGGCAAGGCGGCGGCGACCGTCGGCATTCAGCTCGGCCCGCGTGGCAACGCGCTTGAAACGTCCACGGCGATCCGCGCGCGGCTCGCTGAACTGTCGAAACGTTTGCCGCCTGGCGTTGCCATCGAAATTCCCTTCGACAACGCGCATTTCGTGCGGATCGCGATTCACGAAGTGCTCGTGACGCTGTTCGAAGCTGTGGTGCTGGTGTTCTTCGTGATGTGGCTGTTCCTGCGCGATCTGCGCTACACGCTGGTGCCGACCGTGGTGATTCCGGTCACGCTGATGGGCGCATTTCTCGCGATGTATGCGTGCGGCCTGTCGATCAACGTGTTCACGATGTTCGGCCTCGTGCTGGCGATCGGCATTCTCGTCGACGATGCGATCGTGGTGGTCGAGAGTGTGCATCGCGTGATGGAAGACGAGGGCTTGCCGCCGCGCGAGGCCACGCGAAAGGCAATGTCGCAGATCGGCGGCGCGATCGTCGGCGTGACCGCGGTGTTGACGGCGGTGTTCGTGCCGATGGCGTTCTTTCCTGGCGGCGTCGGCGGTATTTACCGGCAGTTCGCGGTGGCGTTGATCGCGTCGATGCTGGTGTCGTCGTTCATGGCGCTGTCGTTGACGCCCGCGTTGTGCGCGAATCTGCTGAGGGCGCACAAGCAGACGGTTCATCAGCGCGACGCGCGCCGCGGCCTGCTGGGTTTTGCTGCGCGCGCGGCGAGCCGTTTCACATCCGGCTTCGATCGCGCCGCGAGCGGCTATCGCGGACTCACCGCACGCACGCTGCGCCGCGTCGGGCCGATGCTGGCGATCTATGCGGTGCTGGTCGGCGTGTGCGGCGTGCTGTACTGGCAAATGCCCGGCGGCTTCCTGCCGAGCGAGGACGAAGGCCAGTTGCAGGTGACGGTCCAGTTGCCTGCCGGCGCGACCCAGGCGCGCACGCTGGCGGCGGTCGAGCGCATGGAAAAAATTCTGCATGCGGAGCCGGCGATTTCGAATATCACCAGCGTGATCGGCTGGACCTTCACCGGCAGCGGTCAGAATGTGGCCATGGCCTTCGTCGAACTGAAGGACTGGGACAAGCGCGACACTGGCGCGCTGGCGTTGCGCGATCGGCTCAACGAGCAGTTCGGCAAGATTATCGACGGCGATGTGCAAGCGCAATTGCCGCCTTCGGTGCCGGGTCTCGGCCATTCGGACGGTTTCGTGTTCCGGCTCGAAGATCGCGGCGGGATCGGCGTGGACGCGCTGAAGGCGGCGCGCGAGCAACTGTTCGCGCAGGCCAAGGCGAGTCCGGTGCTGGCCTCGATACACTCCGAAGATTTGCCGGACGCGCCGCGCGTCGAGCTCGATATCGACCGCGCCAAAGCGTACGCGCTCGGCGTGCCGTTCGAGCGCGTTGCCGAGGTGCTGGGCAGCACGTTCGGCTCGACCTACATCGACGACTTCCCGGCCGGCGGCCGCATGCGCCGCGTGATGATCGCCGCTGACGCCGCCGCACGCATGACCGACGACGATCTGATGGTGCTCGCGGTGCCCAACGCGACGGGCGGGATGGTGCCGCTCTCGGCGATCGCGACGCGCCACTGGACCATCGGTCCGGTGATGCTGAGCCGCTACAACGGTTATCCGTCGCTCGACGTCAGCGGCCGCGCGGCGCCGGGTCATAGTTCCGGGGCGGCGATGGCCGAGATGGAACGGCTCGCGGCGACGCTGCCGGAGGGGATCGGCTATGACTGGGTCGACGCGGCGCGCGAAGAAACCGCGGCGGCGCAGCTCACGCCATTGCTGATCGGTTTGTCGCTGCTGGCGGTGTTCATGGCGCTGGCCGCGCTCTACGAAAGCTGGACGATTCCACTTTCGGTATTGATGGTGGTGCCGCTCGGCGTGATCGGCGCAGTCGCCGCGGTACTGCTGCGCGGCATGCCGAACGACGTCTATTTCAAGGTCGGCATGATTACCGTGATTGGTCTCGCGGCGAAGAACGCGATTCTGATCGTGCAGTTCGCCCGCGATCTGCATCAGCGCGGCTTGCCGTTGACGCGCGCGGTGACCGAGGCCGCCGCCGCGCGCTTCCGGCCGATCGTGATGACCTCGGCGGCGTTTTTGCTGGGCGTCGTGCCGCTGGTGGTGTCGAGCGGCGCGGGCGCTGAAAGCCGCCGCTCGATCGGCACCGGCGTGTTCGGCGGGGTGCTGGCTGCAACGCTGTTCGGGCTCGTGTTCGCGCCCCTCGCGTTCCACGTGGTCGCGTCGCTCACGCACGGCAGGCGGCGGCTTGCGGAGCTGAATCGCAGGCGCATTGAGCGACGTGAGCGCCGCGCGGCGAGCGACGCCGGCCGCTTGACGAATGGCCGGTGACGGCGCGCAAGCCGGGCCCGTGTGGCTGCGGCGCTGAACGTAACGTTCAACCCGCCGGCTGATTGGCCGCTTGCGTGGGCGCTTCCCCGGCCGTCCTGAAGTCCTGAAGAGCACGATCCGCTGATGAAACCCTGTTTAAGGCGGAGCTGCGGGGAGCGTCTCCGGGCAACCAATCATCTGATCTTTTTCGATATCACAGTGCATCATGACTGGTCTATGTAAGATATAAAGGTCCTGATGTTTCAATAACGAAACGATTTTGAACATTTCAAATCCGGCACCAGATTTCTTAATCCGGTGTGAAGCGATAAATGGGCGGGTTACTGCGCCGGACGAGCTGATAAATTCCCGCGTTGCGAATTAAAACCGAATCGAATGCTCATTATTTGCGAGGTTTGAAGTTCAGGTTTGAAACATTTTTGAAGGCCAGCTTGCCAGTCGAGTCGGTTAATCCGCAACCGGGACGCACCCGCGGATCGTCGCCGGATCAGGCGCGAAAGCCAATATGGACAAGGATCTTCGTGTTGGCGGCGGCGCGCGCTTCACTGTCATCTGCTGCTTTCGCCGGCTGATTCATATGTTGTAATATGAAATGCGCGAAACGGTTTTCTTCATACATTAAAGTTCGCGCTAAACGACTGTTTTTCAAATTTACTATAGCGATGCATTCCGCTAACATCACGCATAATCCGCTAAGCGTTGTATGCCGGCGGTTTTCGTCGGCCATAATAAACGCACTCATATCGGCCAGCCTGACGGGTCAGCGGGGGTCCGAAACGCACCACAGCTTTGGGGAAAGATCATGCCGAACATGAGCATTGATACTGCGAGGGTTACCTGGTTACATACGCCGAGCCTGAACGTTCGTTCTGCCGCGCGGCGCATCGGCGTGTTGTTGTTCGACGGTTTCTGGTTGCTCGGACCCGGCACGGTGGTCGAGATGTTCCAGACCGCCAATGAACTCGCCGGCTCACGGGCCGGAGAGTATCCGCCCTATGAAGTGCAGTTCTTGTCGATGGACGGCGGTAGTGTCGCCAGTTCTTCGTCGGTGCGTATCTGGACCGACCGTATCGATGCGCGCTTCGGCGCCGGTTTCGACGTGCTGTTCATCGCGGGCGGCTGCGGCGCTCATGCGGCCGCGCGCGACGAGCGGCTGTTGAACTGGCTGCGCCTGGTGCAAACGCGCACCCGCACGATCGAAGCGATCGGCGAGGGCCGTCTCGTGCTGGAGGCCGCCGGCCCGTTCGAGCATGACGGCTTGCAGGCCAGCCGTCATTTGGGCAGCCTCGCGGCCGAGGCCGCGCTCAATGCCGCCAATGACCGTCACGACTGTGCACGCAGCGCGCTGATGTTCATCAAGCGCGATCTCGGCGCGGAACTCGCCCGCAGCGTCGCCGATCGCGTGATGCCGGGCATGGCCGCCACATGGGTGCCGTTGCCGGCCGAAGGCGGCACGCTCAGCGTGGCCGAAAAAATCCGGGCTGCCGCGCGCTGGATGGAAGCGAACTGCGATCGTCCGGTGTCGGTTGCCGATGCAGCGCAGGTGGCGGCGATGAGCGAGCGCAATTTCCTGCGCCGCTTCAAGCACGAAATGCAGGTGACGCCGTCCGACTATCTGCTGCAGGTGCGGCTGCGCATTGCCTGCAACTTCCTGACCGAAACCGAATTACCGGTCGACAAGATCGCGCGGCGCAGCGGCACCGGCAACGGCGATCGCCTGGCGAAGATCTTTCGCAAGCGCATGGCGCTTTCGCCCACCGAGTACCGTGCGCGCAGCCGGGTGGCGAGCGAGGTGTAGGCGTGCGCTGGCTCGGGGCTGAAGGCGCACAGCAAAAACCGTTCGACACGGCCGGATTGCAGGCCGTGCTTTCGCCGGGCAGGCTTCTTACGAGCGTAGCGGCAATGGGCAACAAGGTAACGGCGACGGCATTGCCGGATGTGAAAATCATCGAGCCCGAGGTGTTCTGCGACGAGCTTGGCTTCTGCTTCGAGAGCTTTAGCGCGGACGAGTTTGCCGACGACGTGGAGCCCGGATTCAACTTCGTGCAGGACCGGCATTTGCGCGCGGTGCGCGGCGTGTTGCGCGGTTTGCATTATCAGGTGCAGCGCCCGCAGGGCCGGCTCGTGCAGGTGGTGGTGGGCGAGGTGTTCGACGTCGTCGTGGATGTGCGGCTTCGGTCGCCGAGCTTCGGCAAATGGTGCGGCGTGCATCTGAGCGCGGCGAACCATCGGCAGGTGTGGGTGCCACCGGGCTTCGCGCACGGCTTCGTGGTGCTGTCCGATACCGCCGAGTGCTTCTGGAAGACCACCGAATACTGGTTTCCCGAACTCGAACGCTGTATTTTGTGGTGCGATCCGGACATCGGCATCGAGTGGCCGATCGATTTTGCGCCGACCCTCGGCGCGAAGGACGCCGCGGGCCGGCGTCTGTACGAAGCGGAAAACATCGCCTGAGGGAGGCTCACGGTAACCAGGGCTAGAGCCGTTGAAAACGACCGAAGGCAACGGAGCCAGCTAAACGACGCTCAGCGCGTGGCCGCCACCGCGCCGACGCTGGCGGCGACCACCAGCAGCGTGCCCACCAGTTGCAAGACACCCATCGGTTGATGCAGCACCACGAAACCGGCCAGCGCGCCGATAGCGGGCTCGACACTCATCAGTATTCCGAACGAAGCGGCCGGCATGTGCCGCAAGGCCACCATTTCCAGCGCATACGGCAGCAGCGGCACCAGTAGCGCGAGACCCGCGGTCACCGCGATCTGTCCGGCGGCGATGTGCACGCCGCTGTCGGCCAGGCCGAAGGGCGTTGCCACCAGCGCCGCCGCGATCAGCGACACCGACAATCCTTCGAGTCCGTCGAACTCCGTGCCGATCTTCTTCATCAGCACGATGTAGCTACCCCAGCCGAGCGCGGCACCGAACGCGAGCAGCACGCCGAGCGGTTCGCCGATCCAGCCGGCGCGATCGCGCGCCAGCAATACGACGCCTGCAATTGCGAGCACTGGCCACAACAGCGCTCGCGCCCGGCGCACCGCGAAGGTCGCCACCGCGAGCGGGCCGAGAAAATCGATTGCGACGGCAAGCCCCAATGGGATGTGCTGGAGCGCCGCGAAAAAGCATAGCGTCATGCCGGCCATCGCCGCACCTAGCGCGCCGGCCGCGAGCCAGCGTGAACGCGAGTAGGTGAAAAGCCGCGGGCGCACCAGCAGCGCGAGCACCAGTGCTGCCCAACACAGACGCAGCCAGGTGGTGCTGAGCGAGCCGTACGCGGCCATCGTCGGCGCGGATAGCGCCGCGCCGAACTGCACGCTCGACATCGACAGCACGCACAGCAGCGCCGCGCCGGCCGCCGCGCTTCGGGGCTTCATTGGAGTCGTTGCGCCGGGCGCGGGATCCAGCGCCGGTTTGATGGTGGTGTCCTGCATGGCGGTCTGATTTCGGTTCCATTTTGCGTTCGCTGGACGCTATCTTATCGGCGGAACCGATATTAAGATAAGTTGATTTTCTTATGCGGACATCAGGAAATTTGATGATGCGAGACCTCGACAGCAGTTTGTTACGCGCCTTCGTCACCGTGGTGGAGACTGGCGCGGTGGGCGCCGCGGCAGTGCGCCTTGCGCGCACGCAGGCCGCGGTGAGCATGCAGTTGCGCCGGCTCGAGGAAGAACTCGGGCAGCGTTTGCTCGACCGTTCTCCGCGCGGCGTGCAACTCACTGAGGCGGGACATCTGCTGCTGCCTTACGCGCATACGATTCTCGGTGCCGGAGCCGATGCGCGGCGCGCGCTGAGCGCGGGGCAGGTGTCCGGCACCGTGCGGCTGGGCATGCTGGAAGACATCGCGGTCGGTCGGCTGCCGCGCGCGTTGCGGCGTTTTTCGATTGCGTATCCACAGGTGGCGCTGGAAATCGTTGTCGATACGAGCGAGGCGCTGTCGAAGCGGCTCGCGGACGGCAGCCTCGATGTGGTGGTCGGCGATCCTTCGCTGGTCGATGCGGTGCCGCTGCTCACGTGGACGCAGCCGCTCTTCTGGGTCGGCGCGCGCGGTTTTAGCCGCGACGGTGAAGCGCCACTGCCCGTGGTGGCATTCGGCGGTGCGTGTCTGTGGCAACAGTTGGTGCTGACCGCATTGCGGCGTGCGGGGATTGCGTGGCGCATCGTGTGCACCAGTACCAGTTTGCCGGCGGTGCAATCGGCGGTCGAAGCGGGCCTTGGCGTGTCGGTGCTGCTCGACGGCAATATCCGCTCCGAGTCGATGCGTGTGCTGGGCCAGGCCGATGGCTTGCCCGATGCGCCCACTGCCGATTTCGGGCTCTTCATGCGGGCGGTCTCCGGTGCGCAGGCGGCCGCCGTGCAGACTTTGCAAACCTTCCTCTGCGAGGAATTGCACCTTGGCTTGCGCGAAAGCGAACCGCTTGTGTTGTCAGCTGCGTTGCCGGCGGGCTAGCGATTCGGCTGCGCACGATCCAGGCCGGGCACACAGTCGGCCTCGACACCGCATTCAATGTTGCGCATGCAACCAATGCGCAACAACCGGCCCACACAATCTGCCCATGAAACCTGTCTTGTCGTTTTGCCTGTCGATGACGGCTGTCGCCTGCACCCTGTATGCCGCCGCCTTAGCCGCCGCGCCGTCCGCACCCGGCGCGTTGGCCGCAGGCCTCCCGCAGCCGGGTTCGGCCAGTCAACCGGCGCTCGCCGCGCCTGCCGCAAGCAGCTGCGCCGCGCCCGCATGGCCGCGTTGGCAGCAATTCAAGCGCGATTTCATTTCGCCCGACGGCCGCGTGATCGACGTCGGCTCGGCCGATTCGCGCACGGTGTCCGAAGGGCAGTCGTACGGTCTGTTTTTCGCGCTGGCCGCGAACGACCGTGCCGGCTTCGATACGATCCTGCGCTGGACCGAGGACAATCTCGCGCAAGGCGACCTGACCGCGCATCTGCCGGCCTGGCTGTGGGGCCGCTCGGACAGCGGACAGTGGGGCGTGCTGGATGCGAACGCATCGTCGGATGCCGATCTGTGGATCGCCTACGCGCTGCTCGAAGCCGGCCGCGCGTGGCACGAGCGCAGCTATACGGCGCGCGGCACGGTGCTCGCGAGGCGCGTGCTCGACGAGGAAACGGCGAGCGTTCCCGGTCTCGGCCTGACGTTGTTGCCGGGGCCGGCCGGTTTTCATCCGGCGCCCGATGTCTGGCGCGTCAACCCCAGTTACTCGCCGCCGCAGCTTATCCGCGGCATTGGCACCCGGCTGCCGGACGACGCTCGCTGGACGAGCCTTCTCGCCAGCACCGGCCGGGTCCTGATCGACACCGCGCCGCACGGCTTTTCGCCCGATTGGGCGTTGTACCGCGCCAAAGACGGCTTTGCGCCGGACACGCAGACTCAGGCGGAAAGCGCCTATAACGCGATCCGCGTCTACCTGTGGGCCGGCATGCTCGATCCGCGCGACCCGCTTGCGAAGGCGCTCCTCACGCGCTTCGCACCGTTCGCCGGCTTTATCGCCGCGCATGGCGCGCCGCCCGAAAAAGTCGATACGACGAGCGGCAGTGTGGGCGCGAACATGGGCAATGCCGGCTTTTCGGCGGCGGCCGTGCCGTTTCTCGACGCGCGCGGTGAGACGTCGCTCGCCGACGCGCAGATCGCGCGCGTCGAACAACTCGATCGCGATACGCCGCCAGGCTATTACACCAGCGCGTTGAGCCTGTTCGGCCTCGGCTGGCGCGACGGACTTTACCGCTTTGCCGCTGACGGCACCCTCAATCTGCGCTGGAGTTCGTCGTGTTCCGCCGCCGCCCGGTAAGACGCGCGGCGATGCTGCTCGGCCTTGCGTGGCAGGTTGCGGCGATTGCAGCCGCAGCGCGTGTGGGCGCTGCCGCCGCGGCTTCTGCAACGGCTCCTGGAGCGGCTCCCGTCGCGACTCCCGCGACGGTTCCCGGAGCGGCCCCCGCTGCGGCTCCCGCAACCACCGCTCCCGTGTCGTCGCCCGCCGCGCAACGCATGTACGCAACCGCCCGCATGTGGTCGACCAAGCATCGCGACGATCTCGCGCTGCAGGCGATCCAAAAAGGCGCTGCTGATCGCGCCGGGCGATCCGTCGTTGCTGGCCGAGCAGGTGCGCATCCAGTTGCGTCTCGGCTAGGCACAGGCCGCGCAGGCGACGCTGGCGCGTCTGCGGGCGAGCGCTCCCGGCGCGCCGGCCACGCAGCAGATCGAAGACGAATTCCGCGTCGCGACCAACGGCCGCGAGGAACTGGCGACGATGGGGTTTGAGGAGCAGTGGAACGGAAAACCGGGTTAAGCGTGAGCGCTCGCCGCGTGATGCGGGAATTCGGGTAGCTCGGACAGGGTTCGCTCGGCTGGACTTGGTCCGGCTTCAGAATTGGACAATAAAGCACGGACGTAGCCGCGCGCGGCAGCCGAGGAGATAGCGACCTACCCGTTTGAATGACGCTGATCGACCCAAAGCAGCCTTGTCGCGTTGTCTTTCCAAAGGCAGGTCTCACAGGACGAGCGGCCGTCCGGGTACCAGCCTCTTCCACCGACGATTCGACCTTTGTCTTTCAGGCTGATATTGAGCGGGCGAATTCCCCCACTGAGAGGTTTGGAAAATAAGCGTCAGCTCAAACGTTTGCGTCCAGAAATATATTGCAAAACTAATTATTGATTTTTACAATTCTGGCTCTTCTGCGGCGGGGAACGTTTTTGTCGCACCGAACCAGGTCTAATTTTGACCCGTGAAAATACGAATCTAAAAATCAAATGAATAGCCGCGAACATCCCGACGCTTTGCCACTGACCAGCGAGCGAGCCTTAGAGACGTCAGCGCGCGCTACGTCCACCAGAAAACACTCACGGTGGTACTTGCCGGTAAGAATTAAATTCATGCTGGCGGGCATTTCCGCCGCGATCTGGAGCGTCTTCTCTTTTTATTTGGGTCAGCGCTGGCTGACAGAGATGAGTAACGTGTTCGGCGCGGTCTGGGCTTACATGATCCTGTTTGGCATCGCGATCCTGCCGGGTTTCATGAATGCGTTCCAGATGTCGAGCCTGCTAATGGACCGCCGGCCGGTATTCCGCGAAACGAACGAACGGTTGCCCGGCATCAGCGTGCTTGTGGCGGCGTACAACGAAGAAGCCAACATCGCGCAAACGATCGAAAGTATCGCGAAGCAGGGATACACTGGCGCGCTACAGGTCATCGTGGTCAATGATGGTTCTTCTGACGGCACGGCTGCCGAGCTCGATCGGCTGGACTATCCGTGGCTCGAAGTTGTCCATCTTCCGAAAAACATGGGTAAGGCGCGCGCGCTCAACGAGGGCTTGAAGCGCGTGCGTCACACGCTGACCGTCACGGTGGACGGCGACTCCTACCTGTATCGCCATGCGCTGCAAAACCTCACGCGCCGCTACGTGAACGATCCGCCGAACACGAAGGCGGTCGCAGGCGCCGTGCTTGTGCGCAATTCGCGCGCCAATCTGGTCACGCGGATCCAGGAGTGGGACTACTTCCACGGCATCGCTGCCACGAAGCGGATTCAGAGTCTTTACCACGGCACACTTGTCGCGCAGGGCGCTTTCTCCGTTTACGACACCGACGTGCTGCGTCAAGTCGGCGGCTGGCCTCACTCGGTCGGCGAAGACATCGTGCTCACATGGGCCATCCTGAAAGCCGGGTATCGCGTCGGCTTCGCCGAAAACGCCTGTCTGTTCACCAATGCACCAACGACGTTGCGGCAGTTCGTCCGCCAGCGCCAGCGGTGGTCCCGCGGCCTCATGGAGGCGTTCAAGGCGCATTGGCAGTTGCTATTCAAGCCGCGCATGACCACGGTCTTCATCTGGTGGAATCTGCTGTTTCCGTACATGGATGTGGTCTACACGTTCGCCTTCGTGCCAGGAATGGTGTTGGCACTGTTTGGCATCTACTGGATCGCGGGGCCGATGACACTGCTTGTCCTTCCAATGGCGATAGTCATCAACGGAATCATGTTCCGAATCCAGTCCGGCATGTTCACCGAGCAGGGCCTGAAAGTACGCCGCAATTGGCTCGGCTTCATCTACTACAGCCTGTTCTACGGGCTCATTCTGCAGCCCGCTTGTGTGGTCGGGTATGTGCAGGAGTTCGTCACACGCAGCAAGCGCTGGGGCACAAAGTAACCCGATAACGCGCAAAAAAGAAAGGAATCCCCTCATGCATTTAACTTGCTGCGCGGACGTGCGCTTGCCCCGGCGCGCGCTCGCTACTTTCGTCACGCTTGCGATCAGCGCGCTCGCGCCTGCGCACGCCCAATCTCATGATGGACCGGGCGCGTACGGCGCACCGATCGGAGACATCCTCTACAGCAACGACAGCGACCACTTCCAGGAAGAACGGGGAAACCTCGGCTATCTATTCGCCAACGGCTGGGGACTGGGCGCGAGCCTCACCCATTACAGCGCGCCCGACTTTGCAGCCACCGGGCGCGGGGGGTACGGGTTATATCGCCAGCATGACGCACAGCAGACCACGGACGCGCGGCTTGGCATGATGGATACCGATGGTCACACGACAGTGACGGGCGCATTGGACTACATGCGGCACATCACTGCCAGCACGGGGCTAGGCGTGAGCGCCGAGCGTGATGTAGTTGACTCGATAGTTGGCATCGAGAAAGGACTAACTTACAACAGCCTGATGCTCGTGCTTGAACAACAGTTCACGCCGCGTTTGAATGTCGGGGCCGTGGCTGGTGCGCTCCGGTTCTCGGATGACAACACACGCCCGATTCTGCGCACACGATGGAACTATGAACTGGTGGCGAACAGCGGCCTGAACGCGTACATCAAGACCCGGACCTACTCCGATAGCAACCCTAATCAAGGCAATTACTACTCTCCGCGCTGGCTGAATGAGTATTCAGGTGGTCTCTCGTGGCGGACGGCGCTCAACGACAAGGTTGTGTTTTTCGTAAGCGCCGACGCCGGGCGTCAGAATACGCCGGATGCGGCAGACAACATCTGGAGCGTGCGTGGCGGCCTGCAGAATCACCGCAGCCGGACCGTGCAGTGGCAGATCGCCGTTGAAACGACCAACAACCATGCGTCCGGCTTCATGGTCGGCGGCACGGGATATCGGTACACAAGCGTGACGGGGCGACTGCTGTTTCCGCTCAACTGAGCGTCTGCAGAGTCGCCGCGGAGAGGTGCCTTAAGGCCACGCGGACCTCTTCGGGCGCATCGACACCGGCACGGTCGAGTATTGCGCTGGCGGGTGACCGCATCCTTAAACGGCCGCAGGTGCGAATTGCGGTGTTCTCCCTCGGGCGCGAGAGGCGGCGCATTAGCCAGTGGTGAGTGCAAAATGCCAGGCGCTCCGCCTCCAACCCATCGAGCCCACCGGATTATCGCTCTTAATCGAGCCAATGCACGGATTGGCGCAATCGGGCTACTCGATGATCGGCGTAATGGAGCCACGTCAGGATCGGCGTAATCGGGGCATGCACTCCGAGAGCGTTCCACGATGCCTGACACGCAAGCAAGTCACGACAGAATTGATGCAACTGGAACAGTTGACTCAAGGCATGTAGCAAGCGCAAACACCAAGGAACGACTGGTCTTGGAGAGTGGAGCCGCCGCTCAAACGACCACATGACGGAGATAGCGACCGGCGGCTAATGGCCGGTTTGCGACGGTGCTCTCCTCCTGAACCCGACAGCCAAGATACATAGCCAAATAAGCGCTGGCCAATTAACATCGGGTATCGCCGTTATTGGCTATCCGGTTTCGGTCTAGCCAATTGACGTGTACTCATCCTGGCTATCGTTACATGAAAGTCGCCCGCTTATATCTACGCGTCAGCACCGAAGAACAGGACCTCACTCGCCAGGCCGACATTGAGGTGAGTACGCGGGCGGCTGGCTACTATGTCGCTGGTGTGTACCGCGAGAAGGCTTCGGGTGCTCGCACCGACCGGCCGGAACTGCTGCGAATGATCGCCGACTTGCAGCCGGGCGAGGTGGTGGTGGCCGAAAAAATCGACCGGCTCAGTCGGCTGCCTCTCGCCGAGGCGGAGCAACTGGTTAACTCGATTCGCGCCAAGGGCGCGAAGCTGGCGGTGCCGGGCCTGGTCGATCTGTCAGAGGTCGCGGCCGCGGCCGATGGTGTGGCAAAAATTGTCCTCGAATCAGTGCAGGCGCTGCTCTTGAAGCTGGCTTTGCAGATGGCTCGCGACGATTACGAGACGCGGCGCGAGCGGCAACGCCAGGGCGTTCAACTCGCCAAGGCCGCGGGCAAGTACGTCGGCCGCGTGGCCGACACCGGGGCGCGTCAGCGTATCGTCGCGCTTCGCGGCGCCGGTCAGACCATCAGGCGAACCGCTGAGTTGACGGGTTGCAGTGAGAGCCAGGTAAAGCGGATTTGGGCAATCCATCTGGCCACGTCCCAAGCAGCGGGCGACGCGCGGGACGTGCATGCCCCTGCCGTGAAAAGGTAGCCCCCGATGCCTGTCAGCTTCCTCTCCGATGAACAGCGCAAGAATTACGGGCGCTACACCGGAGTGCCGTCGCCACACGACCTGACCCGTTACTTTCACCTGGACGACACTGACCATGCGTTGATCGCGAAGAAGCGTGGCGAGCACAACCGGCTCGGTTTCGCCGCGCAGCTAGCGACGGTGCGCTATCTCGGCACTTTCCTTGACGACCCGCTCGCGCGGTATGCGCATCTTCGGTGACGGTTTCGACCGCGCTCAAGCTGCATCGGCGCGGCTATACGACGGCCTATTTGCCGACCGTGCAGGCAGCCGGTCTCGCCACCGAGAGTCTCGCGAGTCACATCAAGCAGCGCACGCGCTGGGCGCGCGGCATGGCGCAGATTTTCCGCATCGACAATCCGTTCTTCGGCCGCGGCCTGGGTCTGTTCCAGCGGCTTTGCTACGGCAACGCGATGCTGCATTTCTTCTACGGCGTGCCGCGGCTGATCTTCCTGACCATGCCGATGGGGTATCTGTTTTTCCAGATGTATCTCATCAACGCGTCGGCGACCACCATCGCAGGTTTCGTGCTGCCTTACATGGTGCTCGCCAACATTGCGAATTCGCGGATGCAGGGCAAATACCGCCACTCGTTCTGGGCCGAAGTGTATGAATCGGTGCTCGCGTGGTACATCGCGTTGCCGACCACCGTCGCCTTTTTCAGCCCGAAGCACGGCAAGTTCAATGTGACCGACAAGGGCGGCCGCATCGACGAAGGCTACTTCGACTGGGCGGTGTCGAAACCGTATCTGGTGCTGCTCGCGCTGAACGGCTGCGCGCTGCTGGCCGGCTTCTACCGGTTGATGTCCGGGCAGGGCAGCGAGACCGCGACGATTCTGATGAACGTGTTCTGGACGGTCTACAACCTCGTGATGCTTGGCGCCGCGGCGAGCGTGGCGCGCGAAGCCAAACAGGTGCGCGTCACGCACCGCATCGTGATGCGCGTCGCGGCGACGCTGTTGCTCGCGGACGGCACGACGGTGGCCTGCACCACCAGCGACTATTCGACCGGCGGCCTCGGTCTCGAGGTCGATCCGGGGGCTCAAGCTCGCGCTCGGCGACAGCCTCGGCGTCTGCCTGAGCCGGGGCGACCGGCAATTCCATTTTCCGGTGCACGTGAGCCGCTTTGTGGGGCCGAACCTCGGCGTGCGCTTCGACGATCTGACGCTCGAACAGGAACGGCAAATGGTGCAATGCACGTTCGGCCGCGCCGACGCCTGGCTCGACTGGGACGAGCAGACCGTCGAGGACGCGCCGCTGCGCGGCCTGAAGGAAGTGCTGACGATGGGCATCGAAGGTTATTCGCGGCTTCTGAACGGCGTGTCGCGCGCCTTTCAGTCGCTGCTCGCACTGGACCGTACACGCTACTAACGCCGGTGGCGCGTGCGCCCGGCCATTAAGAGAACTCTGTTCATGACGCTGTGGAACCTGTGCTTCATTATCAAGCTGTATCTGTTCGCGGGTGGGCATCTGCAACCGCTGTGGATCGCCAACATCGTCCTCGCGCTGGCATTGGCGGTAAGCGCGACGCTGCGGCATCGCGGGCTGCGCGTATTGCGCAACCTGCTCGGGCTTGCGATCGGCGTGCCGTTGATGTACTCCGAAGCGAAGGTGCCGCCGTTCTCGCGTCTGACCGAAGAGTTTGGCAACCTCACGACCTTCAGTTTCGGCTACTGGCTCGAACTCGCGCAGCGCTTCTTGCCGCCGATGCTATTGCTGGCCGCCTTCGGCGGATTGATCGGCTATCTGATCGTGAACCGTTGGCTGCGCGTGGCGACCTTCGTGTTGATCGCGCTGGTCGCGATCCCGCTGTGGCAGGAAGGCAGCGTGGTGCTCGCGCGCTTGCAGAGCGGCCCGGTCACGGTCGCTTCGGGCAATGTGCTCGCCGCCCAGCCGCTCGACCATAACGCGACGCTGGCGGCGTTCCGTACGCGGGAATCGCAGCGGCAGGTGAGCTTCGGCCACCTCGGCGCCGACCCGAACACGCAATTCGACGTGATCGTGCTGCATATCTGTTCGCTGTCGTGGGACGACCTCGACGCGGCCAAGGCGCGCAATCATCCGATGCTCAGCCACTTCGACTATCGGCTACACCCCGCAAACGATGCTGAATCACGATGGCCATTTCGACAACTTCCTGCAACTGGTGCATGACAACACCGGTGTGCCGAATGTGCCGATGATCTCGAATGCGAGCGCGCCCGTCGCCATGCATGCGTTCGACGGGTCGGCCATTCACGACGATTACGCGACGCTTGCCAACTGGTACGCGCAGCGCGCCAATACGGCAGGGCCTGTTGCGCTGTACTACAACACGATCAGTCTGCACGACGGCAACCGTCTGCCGAACAGCAGTCTGTCGAGTATCGATTCGTACCCGCAGCGCGTGAACAAGATGATGAGCGACTTCGACCGCTTTGCGGATCTGATCGCCGCTTCGGGCCGGCGCGCGGTGATCGTGTTCGTGCCGGAACATGGCGCGGCGCTGCGTGGCGACGCCAACCAGGTCGCCGGCTTGCGCGAAATTCCGACGCCGCGCATCATCCATGGACCGGCCGGCGTGCGGCTAGTCGGTTTCCAGGGCAATCACGGCGCGACCACGGTGATCGACAGTCCGGCGAGCTTTCTCGCCGTCGCCCAATTGCTGTCGAATCTCGTCTCGAACAGTCCGTTCAAGCCGGGCGTGACCTTGTCGCAGTACGCGGCCAACCTGCCGCAAACGGAGATGGTCGGCGAGAACGAGGGGACCGTGACGATGAAGACGGCGTCCGGTTATATGGTGAAGACGCCTGACGGCGTATGGGTGGGAGGTAAATGACAGCGACTGATACGCAAGCGCCAATGAAAGCACCTATGAAGGTCAATACGGTGGCGCGCGGCTGGCCGGTGGACGATATCACCGGCTTGGGTCGCCGTTTGCCGGAAGTCGATCCGGCCCGGTATTTCGACGAGCAGGCGCGGGAGTCGTATCAGCACGCCCTGGTGAAGTGGCCGGTGCTCGCGCGGCTGATGAAACTCACACCTGCTGATGATGTGGCTTCGTCCGCTGCGCAGAGTCCGGCGCCGGCGCCAGTGCTCGAATAGCGGCTGTTCGAGGCACGCGCCGGCCAGGGCGGGTGTGAGAGCGAGCGCCGCCGCCGTGAAGACGCCACGCTCAACGAAGCTGCGTCACCGCCAGCAGCAACACCATGCTGCCGATCGCACCATCCAGCACGCGCCACGCGGTCGCACGGCGAAACAGCGGCGCCAACGCGCGTGCGCCGTAACCCAGGCCGATAAACCAGACTCCGCTTACCGTCATCGCACCGAGCGCGAACGCCACGCGTGCGCCTTCCGGTTCACGCGCGCCGGCGGTGCCGATCAGCAGGAACGTGTCGAGATACACGTGCGGATTGAGCCACGTAAAGGCCAGCGTCATCAGGACGATCGGCATGGCGCGCTGCACGGCAGGCGTGGCGGCGCCGTTCGCGTCGGCGTCCAGCACAGCGTGCCCCGGCCGCACCGCGCGCCGCAGCGCATTGATACCGAACCACGCCAGATAGGCGAGCCCTACATACAGCATTGCATGGACGAACACCGGATAGCGCTCGACCAGCACCGACGCGCCGCCGACGCCCGCACCGATCAGGATGAAGTCCGAGATGGCGCACAACGCGACGATCTTGCCGACATGCGAGCGCATGATCCCTTGCCGCAGCACGAACGCGTTCTGCGCGCCGATTGTCACGATCAGCGACGCGCACAGCGCCGCACCGTGGGAAAAAGACAGCCAATTCATAATCGATCCAGTAGACGGAAGAGACAAACGAGGCTAGTCTGCGGTGTTGCTTTGCCTAAGAGAAGCTAATTTATTTAATGTAGATTAAGGAACGCTAATGCTCGACTACGCACTGCTCGATGCGCTGGCCGCCGTGGTCCGTCACGGTTCGTTCGACCGCGCGGCGAGCGAACTGAATGTGACGCCGTCGGCGGTATCGCAGCGGGTCAAGTTGCTGGAGGAACGGGTCGGCAGCGTGCTCGTCAAGCGCGGCCAGCCGTGCGTCGCGACCAACTCGGGCGCACTGCTGTGCCGCCATACCGAACGCGTGCAGTTGCTGGAGGCGGAGCTGACCGGCCGTCTGCCGGCGCTGCCCGGCGCGCTGGTCGAACCGTGGCCGGCGCTGCGCGTCGCCGTCAACGACGACAGCGTGGGCAGCTGGTTTATCGACGCGGTAGCGGGGTTCTGTGTCGAGCGGGAAATGCTGCTCGATCTGGTGATCGACGATCAGGACCACACGGCGCAGCGGATTCGCGACGGCAGCGTGCAGGGCGCGGTCACGACGCAAGCCGAGCCGGTGCAGGGCTGCCGCTCGACGCGCCTCGGCCGGATGCGCTATCTGGCGGTGTGCTCGCCGGATTTTCTGGCGCGCCATTTCGCTGACGGCATTACGCGCGAGACCTTGCGGCGCGCGCCGTGCGTCGATTTCAATCCGAAGGATCAGTTGCAAAAGCGCTTCATGCGCCGCATTACGCGGGCGGACCTCGATCCGCCATTGCACTGGATTCCGCACGTCGCCGGTTTTTTGCGTGCGTGCGTGACGGGGCTCGGCTGGGGCATGTGCCCGGAGCGGATGATCGCGCCGCACCTGGCCAGCGGTGAGCTGGTCGATATGGCGCCCGGCAAGCATCTCGACATCGATCTGTACTGGCAGAGCTGGCGCCTGTCGATCGGCTGGCTCGACGATTTCGGCGCGGTGCTGCGCAAGCGGGCGGCAGAGTTTCTCGACTGAGGCTGCGCGGGCGGTGCTTTCCGGGAGACGCCGCCCGCGCTTTTTGCCTTTTTCAATGCAGCCGGATCACCGGATGCACGCGTCTGCGCAACCAATGGCTCGCCGTATCGAGCGCCATGCGCGCAAAGCCGGTCAGCGTCATCACGTGCCGCCGGTAGATGAGCCTATAGACGGCAGTCGCCAGCCACCCGTCCACGAACACCGGCCGTGTCAGCAAGCTGTTGCTCAGGCTGCCGATCGTGCCTTCGCGGCCGAAACCGACCAGCGTGCCCGCGTCGCGATACACGAACTCGGGCAGTGCCTCGCCCGCCACCCGGCACTTCAACGCCCGCGCGAGGAACAGCGCCTGCTGATGCGCGACTTGTGCGCGCGGCGCCAGAAACGCGCCCGCGTTTTCAGCGGGGCAGGCCGCGCAATCGCCTAGCCCGAATATGTTCGCGTCGTTCGTGCACTGCAGCGTGCGGCTCACCTGCACCTGTGCGTTGCGATTCACCGCGATGCCATCCAGCGTGCGCAACACCGGCGGCCCCGCGATACCGGCGGTCCAGATCGCAATGTCGCTTGCGAGCGGCGCGCCGTCGTTCGTCAACACGGCGTCGGCGCGCACTTCGGTGACACGCGTCGCGTTCAGGACTTCGACGCCGAGAATGCCGAGCATCCGTTGCGCCCGCGCCGAAATCGTCTCGGACAACGCGGGCAGCACGCGCTCGCTGCTTTCGATCAGACGGATGCGAAAGTCGCGCACCGGATCGAGTGCGAACGGGCTATAGCGGTTCAGCAAACGTACGGTATCGCGCAGCGCCGCCGCGAGTTCGACGCCGGTCGCGCCGGCGCCGACGATGTTGATCGACACGGGGGTGTCCGCTTGCGAGGTCCGGGCGCGACGCGCATGGTTCGCACGCAGACAGGCATCGAGCAGCTTGCGGCGGAACGCTTCCGCATGCGCGACCGATTCCAGCGGCAACGCATGTTCGGCCGCGCCTGGCACGCCGAAATATTGCGTGACGCTGCCCATCGCCAGCACCAGCGTATCGAACGCAAGCTGGCGCGCGGGCAGAATTTCGCGGCCGTCGGCGTCATGCAGCGCGTTCACCATGATGTGCTGTTGCGTACGATCGAGCGCCGCAAGTTCTCCCTGTTCGAAATCGAAGCCATGCCGCTGCGCCTGCACCGCGTATTGCAATTGATGCGTGGCCGGATCGAGCTGGCCGGAGGCGGCTTCGTGCAGCAACGGCTTCCAGAAATGCGTCGGCCAGCGGTCGACCAGCACGATCTTTGCGAGCCCGTCGCGGCCGAGTGTTTCGGACAGACGTGTAGCGAGCCCAAGGCCGCCGACGCCACCGCCGACGATCACGATCCGATGTGCCGTGCTTCGCGTGGCGCTGTGTGCTGTAGAGGCTGCTTGCCGAACGATTGCGACCATGATCCGTATCCTCCCGACGTGACTGAATTAATTACCCGAACTGGTTATTCGCACTGAGCCGGCGAAGGCGCTCATCCGCAAACGCGCTATACAAACCATTCGCCGGGCTCATCTGTCAGGGCCAGTATAGAATCGGCATAATCAGCAGCACAATTTAATGTTTATACAGAACATATAGGTTTTTGCTTATGTTAAAAGCAGCCACGTTCCGTCAGTTAAAGGCTTTGCATACCGTCGCAAGGCTCGGCAGCGTGTCGCGCGCCGCGGAAGAATTGCGGCTCACACAACCGGCGGTGTCGCTCCAGGTGCGTCTGCTCGAAGACGCCGCGGGCGCGCCGCTCTTGCAGCGGGTCGGCCGTGGCGTGCAACTGACGGCGGCGGGTGAAATCCTCGCGCGCTACGCGCTGGAGATTCTCGATCTATGGAACGGCGCGGCGGATGATCTGGCCGCGCTGCACGGCGAGCAGGGCGGCACTTTGCGGATCGGCGCGATCACCACCGCGGAGTATCTGATTCCGCCATTTCTGGTGCGCTTCACTGAATCGCGCCCGCAAGTGAAGGTTCAGTTCAAGGTCGGCAATCGCGCCGACATCATCCGCATGCTTGCCACGCACGAGATCGATCTCGCGGTGATGGGCAGCGCGCCGCGTGAATTGCGTACGGTGGCCACCGCGTTCGCGAAGCATCCCATGGCGTTCGTCGCATCGCCCGCGCACGCGCTGATGAAGAAAAAGCGCCTGTCGCTCGACGACTTGCAAACAGCGAATCTATTCGTGCGGGAACGGGGCTCGGGCACGCGCTCGACCGTCGAGAATCTGTTTCGGCAAGCGGGTCACAAACTGCATATCGGTTCGGAATTGTCGAGCAACGAGGCCATCAAGCAACTGGTCGAAGCGGGCTTGGGCATTGCGTTTCTGTCGCTGCATGCCTGTTCGCTGGAGTTTCAGGCCGGCTTGCTCGCGTTGCTGCCGTTGCCCGCCAATCCGATCGAGCGCGACTGGTATGTGATGCATGTGTCCGATAAACGCCTGCCGCATGTCGCCGGCCTGTTCCGCGATTTTCTGATCGAGCAGGGCATGTCCGGCACGGTGCCGATCCGGCTGCCGACCCTCGCCGCGGCGAAGCGGCGTCGACAGGCCTAGATCCGGGCCGAAGCTTGAGTTCGATCTTCTCGCGATTCGCTTCGATGTTTGCGCTGTCGAGGGCTCGCCGAAGCGTTCTATCGCGCCTTCCCGCAATGGGTTCATTGGAGATCAAGGGCTTGGTGGACTACGCGGCTTAAGTCCGCGTGACTCGCCACGCGGCTAAAGCAGCAGTTCGATCGAATGAAACAGGCGGCGCTGCTCGGGGTCTTGCGAGCGCGCCCCTTCGTCGATCACTTCACGCAAACAATCGAGAAAACACGTGGCCGCGGGACTCGTCGGCGCGCCGCGGCGTGAGGTGATGCTGACGATGGTTTCATCGACCGTCTCGCGCAGCGGCAGCGCCCATAGATTCTCCTTCGCGATGCTCACCTCGACGAGCGGCCACGGGAAGATGCTGAGCATGTCCGTTTGTGCGAGCAAACCCAGCACGATTGCCAGCGAATGCGCGAGATGAATGGTGTGCGGCACCTTCATGCCGCGCTTGCGAAACAGGTTGTCCGAGATCGACTCGCGGCTCGCCGGATCCCAGTTCAGTACCCATTCGGCATCTTCCAGTTCGAGCAGCGTGCGGCAACCGGCTTTGGGATGATCGCGGCGCGCGACCACGGCCGAATGTGTCGAAAACAGCGGCACGTTGTGAAATTCGGACTGCGGCGACGCGGGCGGCGGACGGCCGATCGAAAAGTCGAGGCTGCCGTCGCGCAAGCGCGGTTGCACGACCGCCAGCAAACCTTCGAAAAATTCCAGTTGCACGTCCGGCATGCGCTGCCGGAACCGCTGCACGGTCGGCGGCAGAAAAGTCAGCGCGACCCACGGCGTGACGCCGATCGACAGCTTGCCGGCCGCCGCGCCGCGCATCGCTTCGATCTCCGCTTCCGCGCGTTGCAATTGACCCAACACGAGCCGCGCATGCACGACCAGCGCACGGCCGAACTCGGTGAACGCGACGCCGCTCGCGCTGCGTACCACCAGCGGCGCATGCAGATCGGCCTCCAGTTCGCGCATTGCCTTGGTGACGGCAGCCGGCGACACACCGAGCGAACGGGCCGCCGCCCGAATACTGCCGGTATCCGCGATCGCCGCTAAAGTGCTGAGCTGATGCAGTTTCATCTGACAAACGTGTAGGAAGGTGGCAACCATAGGTTGCTGCCGCAACGATTCTACGCCTGCCGCTGGAAAATCGGCGTCGCTATGCTCGGTTCACGCATTCATAGACGGAGACGACATCGTGAACACCATGGCCATTCCGGCGGGCATCGCGGAACTTGAAGATGAAATGATCGCGCTGCGCCATCGCATCCACGCGCAGCCGGAGCTTGCGTACGAAGAGTTCGCCACCGGCGACCTGGTCGCCGAACGCTTGCAGGCGTGGGGCTATACCGTGCATCGCGGGCTGGGTCGAACCGGTGTTGTCGGGCAATTGAAAGTCGGCAATGGCACGCGCAGGCTCGGCCTGCGCGCCGACATGGATGCGCTGCCGATCCACGAAACCACCGGCCTGCCGTATGCGAGCACGGTACCCGGCAAGATGCACGCATGCGGCCACGACGGTCACACGGCGATCCTGCTGGCCGCGGCCAAACACCTCGCGCTGGAAAAGTGCTTCGACGGCACGCTCAATCTGATTTTCCAGCCCGCCGAAGAAGGCCAGGCCGGCGCGAAGAAAATGCTGGAAGACGGCTTGTTCGACAGGTTTCCGTGCGACGCTGTCTTTGCGATGCACAACATGCCGGGATATCCGACCGGCAAGTTCGGTTTCCTGGCGGGCTCGTTCATGGCGTCATCCGACACGGTGATCATCAAGGTGACCGGACGCGGCGGTCACGGTGCGATGCCGCATAAGGCCGTCGATCCGGTGGTGGTGTGCGCGCAGATCGTGCTGGCGTTGCAGGCCGTCGTGTCGCGCAACGTCGCGCCGCTCGACATGGCGATCATCACCGTCGGCGCGATTCACGCCGGCGAAGCGCCGAACGTGATTCCGGAAACCGCGGAGATGCGCTTGTCGGTGCGCGCGCTGCGGCCCGAGGTTCGCAATTATTTGCAGGAACGCATCACGGCGGTCGCCTGTGGACAGGCCGCGGTATTCGGCGCGCGGGCGGACGTCGACTATCAGCGCCGCTACCCGGTGCTCGTCAACGACGCGGACATGACCGGCCTCGCGCGGCAAGTCGCACTCGACTGGCTCGGTGAAGACGGCCTGATTGCCGATATGCAGCCGCTGACCGGCAGCGAAGACTTCGCGTTCCTGCTGGAGCGTTGCCCCGGCAGCTACCTGATCATCGGCAATGGCGACGGCGAGGGCGGCTGCATGGTGCACAACCCCGGTTACGACTTCAACGACGCTTGCCTCGCCACCGGCGCGGCCTATTGGGTGCGGCTCGCGCAGACGTTCCTCGCCTGAGTCGGCTTTCATCTTCGATTGACCGAGCGGCCGTAGAGTCGCGCATCAGCAGGAAGGACACCATGGAGACAAAGATGGATTATTCCGCCACACCGCAACCCGCAGGCGCCGACACGTTGAACAGGCAGAGCGCGTCGTCCACCCAGCCCGTTCAGCGCGCGAGCCATGCGAAAGCGATCGCCGCGATCACGCTCGGCAACGGCCTCGAGTTCTTCGATTTCACGATCTACAGTTTCTTTGCGACCATCATCGGCAAGTTGTATTTCCCGGTCGAAGGGCAGCTTGCGCAATTGATGCTGGCGGTCGGCACGTTCGGCGTGGGTTTCATCATGCGGCCGGTGGGCGGCATCGTCCTTGGCGCGTACGCGGACCGGGCTGGGCGCAAGGCCGCGATGAGTTTGACGCTGTGGTTGATGACGCTCGGTTCGGCGATCATCGCATTCGCGCCGACTTACGCGGCGATCGGTGTGGCCGCGCCGCTGCTGGTGATTCTTGCGCGATTGATTCAGGGCTTTGCGCTGGGCGGCGAGGTGGGCGCGTCGACTTCGCTGCTGCTGGAATACGGCAGCGACAAGACGCGCGGTTTCTACGGCAGCTGGCAGTTTGTGAGCCAGGGGTTGAACACGGTGTGCGGCTCGTTGCTCGGTGTCGCGCTGGCGGCGGCGTTGTCGACGGCCGCGCTCGAAAGCTGGGGCTGGCGGGTGCCGTTTGTGATCGGCATGGCGATGGGGCCGATTGGCATCTATATCCGGCGGCATCTGAATGAGACGCTGCCGGGCATCGAAGACGGCACGGCTCAGGCGGACCAGGTGCCTGCCGCGCAGCCGGTGCGCAAGTTGTTTCGCGATCATTCCCGCGCGATTACGACGGGTGTGTTGACGACCATCGGCGGGACGGCGGCCAACTATATCGTGCTGTTCTACCTTTCTACTTACGCGATCCGGATTTTGCATTTGCCGATGTCATCGGCGCTGTGGGCCGCCTGGACCGGGGCGGTGGTCACGGTGATCTGTTCGCCGTTCGCGGGGGTGTTGTCCGATCGCGTTGGACGTAAGCGGGTGTTGTGGGTTTCTCGCGTGCTGTTGATTGTGGCGGTGTATCCCGCGTTCACGATTATTAACGCGTCGCCGACGGTGCCGGTGTTGTTGTCGGTGGTTGCCGTGCTGGCGGTGTTTGTTGCTTTTACTGCCGTGCCGAATATCGTCATGCTCCCGGAGATGTTTCCGCGCGAGATTCGCGCTACGGGGATGTCGATTGTTTATTGTTTGGGCGTGTCTATTTTTGGTGGGTTTGCGCAGTTTTTTGCTACCTGGCTGATTCAGATTTCAGGGAGTAATTTGGCGCCTGCCTGGTATTTGATTGGATGTGGTTTGGTGTCGCTGTTGCCGCTTCCGTTTATGCGGGAGACCGCTGGGAAGGCTATTGATTAGTTTTTTGCCTGCGCGGCGCTGCTGGTTGTTGCGCCCGCAACGGTGCCTTTCCTCTGTGTGCCTACGGCGTTGGCCTTTCCTTGATTTGATATTGGTCTATTAGATCCTATGTAGCGTGAGAGTCGTCAAGGCCAGAGTCGTAAGATTGACGTGGCCAAGGCTTGCTCACTGATTCGGTCATGCGGCGTACAGGAACCCCGAACGGGTTCATCAAACGGATCGATGTGACCCTATGCGGCGGGCGCGTCCCGGACTGTCACTCAGTTGCAAACGGGCGGCCGAACCGGAGAGGCTTGCCGTTGTCGTCGATGTACGCGATACCCGTCGCGAAGGTCCCGTGCCGACCCACTACCGCCCCTCGACCCAGCGCAGCTCCGGCGGCAGCTTCCAAAGTACAACGGCCGTTCAGTCGGCCAAATTGGCTGGTGGGCCAAGGCCGTCATTCTGTTAGTAACGCTACGACCTCCGCGGAATGACGGTTTAAATTTGCAATCGGCGATTGGCCTCAGGCCACGCATGCGTGGCACGAAGGATTGCCGCCGGATGTTGCCACGGCGCGCGACGATAGCCGTGCTCTCAGCTGTTTCCTCCCATGCATCGGGCAGGTCGACCAGCAGCTCAGGCCGCACAGTGGTTAGTACTTGCTGGGATGTGCGACAACGCCCGGCGCGCAACTTCCTGCACGCCCCGCACGGCTGCAGCAACGATCAGCCCCGCGAACACCATGCCGATCAGGCCCAGCAATATCGCATCGATCCGACCAAACGTTGAGGTAGGGACCACGTCGCCGTACCCGATGGTCAGCGCCGTGATCGCGCAGAAGTACAAGGTTTCCTCCAATGTCGAAGGCGTTCGCTTCATCGTCTCCACGGGGTCCCCCATGTAATACATTGCGACCGTCAGCAGCACAAACAGCACCAGAAGGCCAGCTGCTAGCAGTAGCGAGTATGGGCGCGTGAGGGGAACACCGATCGGCCTCGGCAGCGTCAGGCCTGCTGCTCTTCTTTCGCCCGCTCGGGCTGGGGTTGGTCTTTTACCCATCGCCAGAAGAGCTCATAACCGACTGCGAGCATCACGGGACCGATGAACAGGCCAATGACGCCGCCCGTCACCATGCCCCCGAGCGCGCCGATCAGCACCACCGGCATGGGTACGGCGACGCCGCGGCCCAGCAGCAATGGCTTGAGCACGTTATCGGCAAGCCCCGCGACGAACACGTAGACCGAAAAGATGATCGTCATGGTGCTAACGCCTTGCGTGGCAATCACGAAGATAATCACCGGAATGGTGATCAGCGTGGCGGGCAACTGCATGATGGAGCAGCAGCACCGCGAGCGCAAGCAGGCCCGCACCGGGAATGCCCATGACGACGAAACCGATACCGATCAACAGCATCTGGATGAACGCGATCCCGACCACGCCCTGGGCGACCGCGCGAATGGTGGCCGTGCAAAGATCGGCGATCTGCGGGCCGTTCTCAGGGCCGGAGATGCGCGACGCGATCTCCATAGCAGCAGCCCCGCGCCGAGGCCCGTCACCGTTCCGAGCAGAGCGAGACCGGCATCCTTGAGTTGCGGTGCGAACTTCTGCGCGAGACCTGTGAGGTCGGTCGAGGCCTGCTGCCAGAAGTCGGACACACGCTGGCCAACGAGGGGCCAGTTGGCCACCGAGTCGGCAGGCGGTGGAACGCGGAAGCTGCCGCTTTTGAAAATGTCCATCGCATGCTCGACCGATCCGGCCACCGCGACGCCCAGCAGATAGGTCGGCACGAGGATGACGCCCAACGCGACGAGGACGATCAGCGTGGCGATCAGGCCATCCTTATTGGCAAGCGTACGCCGGAGTCTGACCTGAAGCGGATACAGCGTGTCGCCAGGATCAATGCCCAGGCCATGAGGTTCAGGAACGGGACGAAGATCCGGAAACAGAAAATGGCCAGAACAGCAACAAGTCCGGCACGGATCAGGACATCGAGCAATTCTCTGGACAACACCTGTTGGGTAATCGGTGTGGGCAGCATAACTTGTCTCCCGGCAGGTCACCTCGTGGATCTGCTGGCAACAATCCAGGGCACGCCCGTCACAATGGCAGTCGGAACAGATCCATGCGGCCGCGTCCGTCGACGCCTGAAAGAAGTCGGTTCATTGATCTGTTACTTGCTCATGCCGGGCGTGACGGATATCGCGACCGCCTCCGTGTACACGACCTGAACCTGATCTCCCTTGCGAATATTCTTCATCTGCTCGGGGTCCTCCACGATCACATCCACCGTGTTGTGCGGTCCCTTTAATGTGACGGTTTTGGCTTTCGCATTCACGGCGACAACATCGGCCATGACCGTGATTTCCCGACCGATTGTGCCACCGGGCTTGGCCCCGGGCGAGGAGCGCTGTTCCATCGTGCGCTCCGAGGCGGAACGCGGGCCGCTCGTTTTCGAGAGACTCAGCGACATCGCTTCCCGGTATTCGGTTGTGACCACGTCGCCCACCTTGAGCTGGTCAAAGTTGCGCGCCTCTTCGCCCACCTCGACGTCAACGATGTGGCCTTTCTTGTCCTTCAGGGTGACGGTCCGGGTGGCTGGGTCAATTTCGACGACCGTGGCTGTGACCTTCGCCGTTCCGGTCACGGTGGCCGTGCCGGCACCTTTTGTGACCTCCACCGACGTCTGTGGCTGGGCCAATGCCGGTCGCACCATCATGGCGACAGCGGCCATTACAAGGAAAATCTTGATCTTCATTTCAGCTCCTGGTCATCTGTATGCATGCGCGCGTGCCGGAATGGACGCCTCGATAGTCGTGCGGTGTCGTGCCGGTATTAGATGTCGAGCTTGCTGACCTTCGTGCCTTCGAAGCTAAGGTTGGCCATCAGGCCGGAGTTCGTCAGCACGAAACCGACGATCGGCGAATTCGTCGTTGCGGTGTCGAGCGCACCGTTGGCGCCCGTCTTCGCCACCGCTACCGAGCCATCCACGCCGGCTGTCCAGCCCTTGTCGCTCGTCCGGAATTTATCGAGCGCGTCCTGGGTCATGAACATCAGGATCACCGCCTTGGACTGGGCGCCAATCTGCAAGCCGAATGAGGCGGTACTGGTCTTGTAGTAGCCGACGGACGTGCCTCCCTGGCGAAGCGCGCCTTCGCCATATTCGCCACCGACCACCAGGCCTGCGGCGATCACCGACGGAAAGACGAGAATGCCTTTGGCCTTGCTGGCCTGCGCCTGCGCGCCCGGCGTCGAACCGTACAGCTTGTTGAGGGCGCCATCGACGCCGGCATCGATTTCATGGCGCTTGCTGGCCGCTTCCGTCGGATTCGAGGTCGTGCCGCAAGCGGCGAGCGAGCTGGCCAGTGCGATGGCACTCAGCGAAAAGAAGGTACGACGGTTCATGAGACTCTCCTCGATTGAAGTGCGGCAGATTTGGGCCTGACGCAGAAATTGCTGTCCACATCTGTCGAAACAACGAAGTAACGCAGACTGACTCGCCGCCTAGAGGCAGCCTCCAATATCTCCGCTGGTGTTGCTGCCTCCTCCGCTGCCCGCGCGGAAGCCGACCCATGTTTTGCTGTTACCCGTCCACGACGGCCGCACGACAGCGGCTGCACCACTCGGAGGCTGCTGACCTGGAACATAGACATCCATCGCCTGGTTGTTCGCCACAATCACCTGTGATATGACTTGCTGTTGCGACTGGTCTGCCCATTTCTGAGCGATGCATTGCGCGACTGTAGAGGCCGGCTGTTGGCTTTCTCCGAGCGATTGCGCGCTCGGCGGCACGGGTTGGCTTGCACAGGCTGACACAGCAACGGTCACGACGAAAAGCGATAACGGTTTCATTTTTTCACCTCAAGTTGATTTCGCGCTTCGAAGCGCAGGCGCGTCAATCTGTACGTCGTGGCGGGAAACGTGTCGGCTCTGGGAGATGTGACGAAGCGGGCTCAAGATCGAAGGTAACGGCGAACCGGCCGAAGGGACCATAGCCGTCAACAGGCCCGTTGACGTTGTCATGGCAATCTCCGGACAAAAGTACCTCGGGTTAAGAATAGGCCTGGCGCACGCTGGTAGGTATAGGACCTTGGTCCAATGTCACGGGGAGCGACAATCAATGAACTAAGGACTGTGCGAGTTTTCTCATGTGTGTGTAGGGGGTGCGTGTTCGCGTCACGTGCCTTGTCACGTCGAGGCGACACTGGTGCCAACCTCGCCGTTTGTCCGGCGTTTTGTAGCGATAGCGTCTAGCAGGCCGATTGTTTCAGTTGCTCAGCGCTGCCGCCGTCCATAAATTGGCACGTAGTTGAAGGATAGCGACCTACTATGATAGGCAAGCGATACAACAGACGACGTCGCTGCTGGCCGGCCAGATCATGACCTTCAGGGCAAGCGAGTCACTAGTCCGGTTCAGGCGTCCTCGAATGGTGGGACTGTGATCAGCCATTGCTTCCCGTTCCACTTGCATGTGAACGCATAACGCGCCTCACCTTCGAACCGTCGCCAAACGCGAATGGGTACAGTCCGGTGTCGATGGCGGTGTAGCAATCTATTTTGATGGCGCGGAAATCGATCTGCCCACAGACCTATTTTTTAGGAAGTGTTCGAAGTAGTCCTTCTTTTTCTCGGGCGTCAATCGTGGTCTCCTGGATCTGACTCAGCCGACAAATGCGATGCCGCCGAGGGATTGTGTTGTCGTTCATCGAAGGCGATAAAGGCATGAGGATGCAACGCTCATCGACGCGAATCGGACCTCACAAACAGCGGCTGGTCACCGCGGCTAATGGATGCTCGCTTTTAACGGAGATGATTCCTTGGGTGTGGCTCTTTGCGAGCATACGAAAGCGGCTTGCCACGACGCTAACCGCGCCGGGCCGCAAACCAAAAAAGCAACTCCCAGTGCCGGCAGGACAAGCGCGACACGAAACAGGGTGGCCGCCAGCAAAAACGGGACATCAAGTACTGATGGAGAGTCTCGCTGCGATCAACCTACCGGGTACATCGTCGACTCTCCATTCATACAGTCGGCGATCGATTTCGGCGTCGTCCGCCGCGACGAAGGCGTCCAGAGATCACAAGAAGACAAAAAGGCCCGCAGACGCGGGCCAGGAAAACCGCGACTCACGGAAAAAGACGAACAGAAAGCCGTGTGCGGTTGACGCGTCCCAGCAGATGCCGGGTTGCGCCTCCTGCCAGTATAGGGTGCATCTTTGACTTTGAGGGAAAATCCCGCGAACTCCGCCAACGGACTGGACCACTCCGATAGTCGCCGAACGCCCTCACTCGTTCTGCTTCCTGGGTACCCCGGGCGGCTGCCGTTAGCGATCGGATGACATCGATTTCGAATTATGCGAAAACCTCCGATTAAAAGCCGTGCCGCACAGAAAGCGTCGCGCCCGTATCATGTGAGCGGAGAATCGCGACACGCGCCGTGGCGGAAAAGACCCAGTCATTGACTGTTAGCGACAGCCTTCGCTGCGGTTGCGCACGGAGCGTCAAAGTCGTGTTCGGCAACTGGACGATCGAGAGTTGCGGCGCTGTCGAAGGAACCGGAGTTAGAAAATTCGATGCCTGCCGCGGCGTCGGCTCGGACGTTGATGTGGCTTTCCCGGCGCTGAATCGAAAGTCGTGCGCTATCTGTACGCTATAAAAGTCCTCGATTTGCGCGTAAAACGGCTTTCCTTGATTCGACTGAAATTCCATTTCATGGTACTGCAGATAGCGTTGCGGGTCCGGAATGGGCGGCACAAGCTCCACGGGAAGAGTCCCGATGTTCGCAACTGTCATCTCTTCGGTCGAATCGATGACAAGGCCGTCCGCGAACGCATGTCCACTCAGGATAAAAAAGATTGCGCCGACAATTCGTTCGTTCAGGCAGATCACGGGCATGCCTCCTATGAAGGAATTGAAACGTCACACTCCTGAGCGATATTTCTAAATAGACCGTCTTTGCAGTTTCGCTTGCACCCAACACATTGTAGTCAGTCCTTCGCGTTTGGCTACCCCAACGTGTGCTGCGTCCGTCATGTTCCAGCGATCGGTGCGTCGCGGTAACCACGCGGCGACCAACCCGGACTCTTGTCTCTTTTTTTGTCGAGGCCAGATTGAAATGTCCGGGTTGCGACTTCTAAGAAATGTCCGGTTTTGAGGTTCAGAAAATATCTATACTGAAGGGCTTTTAGGCAACGAGCCAACCCGCGATCCGGCGGTTGCGAGGATCGCCTCGTTGAGCTCTTCGCGCGTCAGTTCCCGCTGCTTGCGCGTGCCCACCTTGCGCTCCTTCGGCCACGGCGCTTCGCCCTGATTGGTCCTCGACGATGAGCCCGACGCACGCCGGTCATCGCGCGGTGCCTGGATCACCTGCGCCATCTGCAACGTGTGTCCCACGCTTGCTGTCAACCACCGCCGCCTGGTCAATCTCCGAGAGCCGGTCATAGGGCACACAGGGCAGTGCCATTGACCCGGATCTCAATACGGCCGTCCGAGTAGATCAGTTGGGTGCGACGATCCTGAACAGCCTCGAATCGGAAACATCCATCGCGGAGGCGATCGAATATCGGCGCGGGCTGACAAACCATCTCGACGCAACAATCGGCTATCTGCACGGAGGCGAGGGCCACAACTTGCGGCGTAACGGCGTGACCGCGCAAGTCTGGCTCACGCGGGGATTCTTCGACGAGCTATACACGCCTGTCGAACACGCGCTTGTGCGACCTGGCCAGGCGACAACGCGGCAGGTTTGGCGCAGAGATGATTGAGCGCTCAACGAGCGCCAGAAAGATCGTGGGACTGCTGCGCTCAGGCAAACCAGTCATGCTCGCGGCGGACATGGATCACGGCATTGATAACTCTGTTTTTGTTCCATTCTTCGGCGTTCCCGCGTGCACACTCACTTCCGTTTCGCGACTTGCAAGACTGGGGCATGCGCGGGTTGTGCCCTTCGTGACCGAGGTGCTGCCGAATTACCGAGGATATAAGTTGACAGTCTTCGAACCGCTCGACGATTTCCCATCCGACAGCGACGCGAATGACGCGCGTCGCATGAATGCGTTTCTTGAGGCGCAGATTTTGAAATGTCCGGAACAGTATTACTGGGTACATCGACGCTTTAAGCATCGTCCACCGGGAGCGGTAAGGGTGTATTGAATATGTCCTTTTGCCAGCGCACGGCCGAAGCGGACGATCCGATCGCGCGGGCAATAACGTTTGCGAATGGCGGAAAGGCAATGGCCGATGACCTGCCGAGCGACTCGAAGGAATGAATGACTGCTGCACTCCAACAGCTACCGATTAGGTGGCGCCTGATCCAACGTCCGGAGTGGTCGAAAGTACACATTCGTTGAACTCGGTAGCCACCTCTCGTCGACTGGCCTCGCCAAACGGTCGGTCTGCAACAGTGAGCGGGCATATCAGCGCCGACCCACGAACGTCGGCTCAGGCCGATGACGGAGCATGCGTCTTCTACAATCGGAAGGCCGGTTACGGGCCAAAGCCGACGCCCGAACGTCCGATCGACGACGCATGTGAACGGCGGGTTGTGGCCGCTTGTTGCCTGTCATGACCGGCTGATGGCGGCGCAAATCCGACGAAAAACTCCGAAGTGAGCACGCCGCGCGGGGAGCGGCCCATCGATGTCGCCGGCGGTGGTGATGCGCGGGAAGCCATGACCCGCGAATGCGGTTTTCGACTATCCGGTAGACACATGGAAACCGCTCGCGGGGTTCGGGTGATACGACGCTTGTCCCGGACCCGCCAGCGGTTTCTACGGCCTTAAGGTGAGCTTTTTCGGGAGCAGCGCACGGTCACACAGCTTGCGCATCGATTCGTCACGCGATGCTCTCGCCGTAGCGGTTCGCTTCGGTAATGCACCTCGCCCCGCATTTTCGCGCGCAGGTTGGCACCGACAGAGTCGCCGAGCTGTACCTGTCGGTTTTCATTTGGTTGCCTCAAGCCGCTCGCGCAGCCAGTCGGTCACTGTAGCTTCCGGCGGACAGCCGTATTCGAGCAGCACGAGACGGATATCGTCAAGCACCTGTTGAACCGCGTTGTACACGTAACGCGACACGTAGTTCTCCTGATACTGTCCGAACACCGTCCCTACGTCGATGTCGATCAACGCGAGGCGCATGCGACCCAGCAGCTCGCGCTGTGAGAGCGTCAGGTTCCTGTCACGCAGGGTGCGCGTGGCGTCTTCAGCCAGCCGCTCGCGCTGCCGTGACTGCAACTGCGCGATGCCCTTCAGGGTTTCATGTTTCATGATTTGGTCCCCGTTTCATTTTTGTCGTGCCGGTCAAAGCGGGCGTGTGATTATTGGTCGCCTGTCCGATTGCGCGCTGCAATCTACGCGAGCAGTAGCGCGCCCGGTTCAGACCACGGCAAAAACTTCCGCCATGCCGTGGATCAACAATACGCATTTGGCGATGATTTTCTGTGCGCTATTACGCATTCGACGATAGCGCCGACTGCCGGGTTTGCGGGGTTTCGCGCGCGCCTTAGCCACGCGTCCGGCTGTTGTTCTGCGCTGAGGCTGGACACGATTTTTCGTGATTGGAGTTGTCACTGTTCCTGTTTCACGGGCGGACTGCGCAGCGGGCGCTTCAGCAGACCGCCTTCGAGCGCCAGTTCGCGACCGATGGTGAACACGTGGATGCCGCGCGCTGTCTTGACGGTGACAAGCTCTTCGTCGCGGCTCTCGATCACCACGACGCGCAGGCCTGTCTTCGCGAGGTCGGCGAGTACCTGCGCATACCTGCTGGCGGCATCCGTCGTGCGAACCTCCGGTGTCATTAACCGGCAAGTATGCACGCGCCGCCCGTCGCGGCTAACCGGACAGATTGCCATTTATTCGCAATCTGCTTATGCACGGCGGCGGCGAGCACGCAATGGGCGGCCCGGCACGTGGACCGCGGGCGAGTGCTGCCGCCGCGCGCCCCACGCGTGCAGGCCACTGCTCGATTGCGGTGCTACGGCTGTACGGCGTGCTCGTGCCGCGCGAGCGACTTCGCCGAGCCTTTGCTGCACTCGCGTAACGCGCGGTTGCGTTTCGTTTGGCGAAGTGGCCGCATTTCCACAACGGTGTTTCGTTTAACGAAGTTGTTCGTTTTTCCACAATTCAGCACTTCGCCGAGGCGAAGCCGACGACTTCTACCAGCCGCAAACGAAGCCACGGGTTTCCCTTGCAGACCGTTGCGGCGAGCACGCAATGCAAGGCGGTAAGAATGACGCGAGAAGCGCAAACGCCTCATCGGTTTTGAGAAGTACCGCCACGGCGCGCGCAGCGTCGCCGGAAGTATGACGGCTTTGTCACCAGGGGCGAATGTGCGAGGGCACAGATTCCAGATGCACCACTATCTTCTCCAAGCCAGGGGACCTGCTTAAGGGCTAGCGGTGTGAAGCCGCTTTCTTTGCTTACTTTCTTTGCGGCGGCAAAGAAAGTAAGTGCCTGCCCCGCACAGGGGCGAAGCTAATAGACCAATATCAAATCAAGGAAAGGCCAACGCCGTAGGCACACAGAGGAAAGGCACCGCCGCAGGCGCAGCAACCAATAGCGCCGCGCAGGCAAAAAAACCAGGCAAAGACCAACGCCGTAGGCAAATACCCAATGCCGCCGCCAAAGGCAAAAACCTTAACCCTTCACCGGCTTCCCCCCATCAGGCACCGCGGCCTGATCCCCATCGGCCGCCGCATCGCGCGTCTCCGGCATCGCTGCCCACACCAGCAGCACGGCCATCGCCCCAGCCGCCGCCAAGGCAAAAAAGCTCACAGCGTTGCCAAAATGATCGGCAATAAACCCGGCAGCCGTCGTGCTCAAGGTGGCCCCAATCCCGGCAGCCAACCCAAACAATCCAATGCAGAGGTTATACCGCCCCTTCCCGCCGGCCACATCGGCGGCAATCAACGGCAGCATCACGCCGAACACCGCGGCGCTCAACCCATCGAGCATCTGCACCGGCACGAGCAAATACGGGCTGCTGATCCCGGCAAACAACAACGCCCGTATCGGCAGCGCGGAAAACCCCAGCAACAGAATCGGCCGGCGTCCCCATCGTTCGGCAGAACGCCCGACCCAAGGAGACATCATCGCCACAATCGCCTGCGGCACGATAATGCAAGCCGCAATCACGAGTTGAACGTTATCCCCCATGCCGGCGGTCACTTCGCCGGCGGCAAGATTCAACATCGCCGCATTCGACAAGTGGAACAACACAATGCACGCCGCGAACAGCAGCATCCGCTTGTCGCGCAGCAACTCGCGGATGCTCTCGCGCCGTTCGATCTGTGCCGGGGTCGGCGCGGCGTTCGGCAACTCGATAGTGTCGGTGCGCTGGATCATCGTCAACGCGACGATGGCAGGCACGGCAAGCGCTGCAGTCAGCCAGAACACCGCGCGCGGCGAATAGTACTCACCGAATACGCCCATCATCCCGGCCGCGACCGCGCTGCCGATCGACGCCCAGCGCGCATTGCGCCCGAGCCGGTCGCCAAGATTCGCGCGGCCGACCAGCGCGAACGAGATCGCCGCGAGCGCCGGTGTCAGCATGCAACTGGCAAAGCCGTGGAATACCTCGGCGGCGATCACCGGCAGCACCGTCGGGCTCGCGGCCAGCAGCACCGCGCTGAAGATGATCGCGAAAATCGCCCAGGCAGCGGCGCCTTTCTTGTTGCGCAACGCGTCGACCGCGGCGCCGCCCGGCACCTGGCTGACCATCGCACTGATGGTGCCGACCGATAGCGCCATGCCGATCTCGCCCTGCGTCCACTTGTGCGACGCAAGGTACGACGCGATGAACGGCCCAAAGCCCGTCTGCACATTGGCGACGAAAAAATTGAGCCAATCGAGCGCGCGCAGGCTTCGCGCGGTGACCAGAGTGCGGCCGCTCATCGGGCCACCCGTGCGCTGGAAACCGCGGTGGCAGTGGCTGGCGCCGCAGTGGCCGGCGCCGCGGTGGCCGAGGCAGCAGGCACCGAGGCAGCAGGCACCGAGGCTGGCGCAGGCGCGGGCGGCGGCGCAGGCGACACCGCGCGGATCGGTTTGTCGCTGGCGTAAAGCGGCGTCGCGTTGATCTGCGCATCGCTCAGATCGATCAGCGGATGCAGCTCCTTGTCTCTGGTGACGAAGCGCAGCGCCGACCAGTTCGCGGCAATCGTGCGCCGCTCCGTGCTGACCATCCCGTTGACGTCGAGTACGACCGCCTGCGGCTGCGCGTTGGCGTCGATCAGCACGTCGATCACGCGGCCGACCTTCGCGCCGTTCGAACGCTCGACGGTGGCGTCGAGCAACGGCAATTGCACGACGTTGGACTTAACCGCGGGCGCCGGCACCGCAGCCGCGGTGAGCGTGATCGGCGCGGCTTTCGCGGTCGGCGTGAAGCGCATAGCGCTCCACGGGAAATTCACCTTGCGATCGCCGACGCCGAGGAAACCCTGCAGGTTGACCACTATCTCGCGTGGCTTGCCGGCCGCGTCCGCAAGCATATCGACCGCGCGGCCGACCACTTTGCCGTCGGATTTCTGCACCGGGGCATCGAGCAGTCCGTGCGCGTCGTTGCGCTCGATCGTGCGCAACACGATCAGCGGCGGGGGCGGTGGAGGCGGCGGCGCGGGCGCGGCGACCGGCGGTGGAGGTTCGACCTTGTGGGGTTTGACGACCGGCTTCTTCGGCTTTTTCGGCTGCTCGGGCCCGGCCGTCTCGGTCTCGGCCGGTTCCGGCTCGGAGGCGGCCACCGGCGCGCTCGCGGGTTCGACGGGCATGACCGTGGCTTCGACAATCGGCGCCTGTTGCGGACCCCACAGCAGGCTGCTGCAACCGGATAACGCGAGCACCGCGAACGCAGCAAGAATCAGAAGACGCCAGGCAGGACGCGAAAAACCGCCACTCATCAAGAAGGACTCCATGGGCCAGTGCGGACGGGCGCTGTGGAGCGCCGCAGTCAAGACACGCAGTTAAGACGGATACGGCCCAGAGTGTAACCCGCGGCGCCGGGCAGGCCGGTTTCACAGGCCATCCGAGCGGTCCGCCGTCCGTGCGGTTCGTGCCGCGCTTCGCCCCTTTGCGCCCCTTTTTGCCCTGCAAACCCGCGAAAACCGCTTCACAACTCGATGACAAACCGTAGGTGTAAACGCGCGGACCGTGCGCATGATTTGCCGTCCCTTAAACGATATAAGCGTCGCGACATGTCGAGCATGCCATTCATGCGATGGGAGACATATTTGTGTTGCCCTACATTTCGGGGCAGCAGAAGAAGATTAGATAGATAAACGCAACGAGACGAACCTGATGGCGGCCAGATCGCTGGCCGTTTCAGCACGCTGATAAAGGAGGCACTCATCATGATGGAACCCCACGCCCAACCGATTTCCGAAATCGGCGCCGAATCATTCGACGGAAAGGGCTTTCTCGACCGCTACTTCGAAATCTCCTCGCGCGGCAGTTCGCAGCGTCAGGAAATCGTCGCCGGTATTACGACCTTCCTCGCGATGGTCTATTCCGTGTTCGTCGTGCCGGGCATGTTCGGCAAAGCGGGCTTCGATACCAGCGCGGTGTTCGTCGCCGTGTGCCTGACCACCGCGTTCGGCTCGCTGCTGATGGGCGTGTGGGCGCGTCTGCCGATCGCAATCGGCTGCGCGATCTCGCTGACCGCGTTCACCGCGTTCGGCCTCGTGCTCGGCAAAGGCCTGCATCCGAACGTCGCGCTCGGCGCGGTGTTTCTGATGGGCGTCGTCTTCACCGGAATCTCGGTGACTGGCGTGCGTTCGTGGATCCTGCGCAATCTGCCGACGGGCATCGCGCACGGCACGGGCATCGGCATCGGCCTGTTCCTGCTGCTGATCGCGGCGAACGACGTCGGCCTCGTCGTCAAGAATCCGGGCGCCGGCTTGCCGGTGTCGCTCGGCAATATCACGGCGTTGCCGGCGATCATGTCGGTGGCGGGTCTGGCCGCGATCTTCGGTCTGGTGCGCCGTCGCGTGCCGGGTTCGATCCTGATCGTGATCGTCGCGATCTCCGCGATCGCATTGCTGATCGATCCGGCGGTGGCGTTCCATGGCGTGTTCGCCGTGCCGTCGCTGAGTGCGCCGGGCCATGCTTCGCTGATCGGCGCGATGGACATCAAGGGCGCGTTGTCGATGGCGGTCCTGCCTAGCGTGCTGGCCCTGGTGATGACCGCCGTGTTCGACGCGACCGGCACGATCCGCGCCGTCGCCGGACAAGCCGGCCAGCTCGACGAAAACGGCCGCATCATCAACGGTGGCCGCGCGTTGACCGCCGATTCGCTGAGCTCGATTTTCTCGGGCCTGCTCGGCGGCGCGCCGGCAGCGGCGTACATCGAATCGACGGTCGGCGTCGCAGCCGGCGCGAAGACGGGGATGGCCGCGGCGGTGGTCGGCCTGCTGTTCCTCGTGGTGATGTTCTTCTCGCCGCTGGCGGGTCTGGTGCCTTCGTATGCGACGGCGCCGGCGCTGATGTACGTGGGTCTGCTGATGCTCTCCAACGTCAGCAAGCTGCATATGGACGACATGGTCGATGCGATGTCGGGCCTGATGTGTGCGGTGTTTATCGTGCTGACCGCCAACATCGTGACGGGCATCATGCTCGGCTTCGCGACGCTGGTGATCGGCCGCGTGGTGAGCGGCGAGTATCGCAAGCTGAACGTCGGCACCGTTGTGATCGCTATCGTGCTGGTCGGCTTCTATCTCGGCGGCTGGGCGATCTGAGTGTGCCGCATGTTGCTGTAGCGCGAGAGCGGGGCGGTTTCTTCATGGCGCCTTGCTCGAACGACTAGTCGGTTGTTCTCCACCTTGACGCGGCGTGTTGCGGAGTTTTATCCGCGATGCGCCGCGTATCTTTTTTACCCGTTCCCCTTCGAATCCTCTCGCTGCGTCGTTGAATGCGCCGACGCGCGCAGTTGTCCGTGCGTCATGCGCCTTTGCGTCCCGCTTCGTAAAACAGCGCGAACAGCTCCGATTGCGAATTGACGTTGAGCTTCGTATAGATGTGTTTCTTGTGAGCGCGCACCGTCTCGAACGAGATCGTCAGTTTTTCCGCAATCGCGCGTGTCGAAAATCCGCTCAAGGTCAGCATCGCCACTTCCACCTCGCGGGCGGTGAGCGCCGCGCGGCCGCTTGCCGACGACACCTGCTCGAAGCGCGCGGCATAGGTGGGCACATCGACGCGCGCGAGCGTTTCTGTTTCCGTCACCGTCACGCCCGGGGTCGTCGCCGACGCGTCGAACACCTCATACGGCAAGCGTTGCCGCATCAGCGCGATCACCCACGGCGCACATAGCGCGAGCACCGCGAGATCGCGCTCGCCATAGCGTTGCGTCGCGCCCAACGAGAACGCCAGCGTATGCCGTGCGTCGATCATGTAGTTGAAGTGCACTTCGTCGCCGACAATGTTCTTCTTGAAGTAGCGCTGGTAATAGTCGGTCATCGAGAAGTTGTCGGGCGCGACGTCGGCGAGCGTGACGAAGCCCGACGCGGGCTTTTCGGTGGCGGCGATATAGAACGGATCGAGTTGATAAAGCGCGGCCAGATAGTCCTGGAACATCGCGTCCACGGTGCCGTCGGGCGTCGGCGATTCGGCGCACACGAGCGGCGAGGCGCCTCGCGTGAAGCACAGCGACACCCAGTTGTCGAAGGCGACATAGCGTTCGAGCGCGCGCGTGAGGCGGGTCCAGAATTGAGCGCTATCGAGTGCTTCGATGACCGCGCCGATCTCCCGATGAAAAGCCAGATCGCGCCATTCGAGTTCCATGCGTGCTCCGTTGAGGGTAACCCAGCCGGGTAATTACGAACAATAATATGTCTGGTAATAATAGGTTCAACCTGATCGCAGGCGGCTGACAGCAGCCGCCATTTAACGCGAAGCGGACCGGCAAGGACAGGAGACAAAATTGATTCAAATCGAACTCGCGCAAATTTCGCTGGTGGACAGCGGCGTTGCGGCGAACCTGCAGCGCGTGCTCGGCACCATCGCACAACGCACGGCCGGCACGGAGCTGATCGTATTTCCCGAGGCGACATTGTCGGGTTTTCCGACGCGGCACAACATCGCTGAAATCGCCGAATCGATCGACGGGCCGTCGCTGACCAGGGTGCGTCATGCCGCGCGCGACGCGGGTGTCGCGGTCGCGGTAGGTCTCGCCGAGCGCGACGGCAGCCGCTTTTTCAACACCACGGTGCTGGTCGACGAGCGCGGCGAGATTGCGCTGCGTTATCGCAAGACGCATCTGTGGGCGTCGGACGTCGGCGTGTTCGAACCGGGCGACCGTTACGAAGTGTGCAGCTTCAAGGGCATGACCGTCGGTATGCTGATCTGCTACGACATCGAGTTTCCCGAAACGGCGCGCGCGGTTGCATCGCTCGGCGCGGATCTGCTGATCGTGACCAACGGCAATATGGCTCCGTTCGGACCGGTGCACCGGCGTGCGATTGTCGCGCGGGCCATGGAGAACCAGATGTTCGCCGCACTCGTCAATCGCACCGGTTCAGGCGATGACAACCTCACGTTCCCCGGCGAATCGGCCTTGATCGATCCGTTCGGCGAGGTGGTGTGCGATGCGGGCGCCGGCGAGAAAGTGCTGTGCGCAACGCTCGATCCGGCGCGTCTCGAAGGCGCGCGTGAACACTACCGTTATCTGCACGACACGCGCATTGCGCTCGACCTCGCAACCGTCGAAGGCGAGCGTGGACAACGTGTGCGTGTGATCCGCGCACGTTAAGGCGCGCATCGAACCAACACCCTCCGCGCGCAACACGCGCATCCAGCAAGTCTGATTGACACAGCTCGACCGGGTGGCGCATGCGACGCCGCCCGCGGCGACGCTCGCCCATTCGCCTCAGGAGACACCGCATGACCTCTTCATCCACCGCCGAACGCACGAGCACACAGGCCGCGCATCTGAAGCGCACGCTCGGCTTGCCTTCCGTATTGCTGTTCGGACTTGCCTATATGGCGCCGCTGATCGTCTACGGCACCTATGGCGTGCTCGCGAGCGCCAGCAACGACACCGCCGCGCTCGCGTATCTGATCGCATTGATCGCGATCGTGTTCACCGCGCTCAGTTACGGCAAGCTCGCGCGGTTGTTTCCCGTAGCCGGCTCGGCGTATACGTACACGCGCAAAACCTTCAATCCGCATCTGGGCTTCATGATCGGCTGGGCTACCTTGCTCGATTACTTCTTCCTGCCGATGGTGATCTGGCTGATCGGTGCCGCGTACCTGAGCGCCGCGTTTCCGCACATTCCGGGCTGGATCTGGATCGTCGCGTTTATCGTGTCGACAAGCGCGCTGAACATTCTCGGCATCGAGCTCGCGAACCGCTTCAACATCGTGCTGATGGTGGTGCAACTGGCGATCGTCGCCTTGTTCGTCGTGCTGTGCTGCCACTATGTGACGGCGGCCGCCGGCCCCGGCGGTCTGATTTCGGCCGAGCCGTTCTTCAAGCCGCACGTGCCGTTCTCGGCGACGATGGCCGGCGCCGCGATTGCCGCCTATTCGTATCTCGGCTTCGACGCGGTCTCGACGCTGACCGAAGAAACCATCGCGCCTGAGAAGACGATGCCGCGCGCGATCGTGTTGATCGCGCTGATCGGCGGCGCGATCTTCGTGATCGCCGCGTACACGGTGCAACTCGCGCATCCGGGCGCGGTGTTCAAGGATCCCGATTCGGCCGCTTTCGAAGTCGCGCGCAAAGTGGGCGGCGATATCTTCGTGACGGTGTTTCTGGCGGGCTTGATCCTCGCGCAATTTGCTTCCGGCATCTCGGCGCAGGCAAGCGTGGGGCGTCTGCTGTACGCGATGGGGCGCGACGAAGTGCTGCCCAGGCGCATCTTCGGTTTCGTGCATCCGAAGTTCAAGACGCCGGCATTGAACATCGCGATTGCCGGCGCAATCGGTCTGGTCGCATTGAAGCTCGATGTGGCGACATCGACCTCGTTCATCAACTTCGGTGCATTCCTCGCGTTCACTGCGGTCAATCTGTGCGTGATCCGCCAGTTCTTCAACGCGAAGGGCGGCGCGAATGCAATGGGCGTGATCGGCGGCCTACTGTTTCCGTTGGCCGGGGCAATTGCCGATGTGTGGCTGCTGGTGAGCCTGGAGAAGACCGCGCTGGTGCTCGGGGCGGTGTGGTTCGCGGCGGGGCTGTGCTATCTCGGCTGGATCACGCGCGGTTTCCGCCGCGCGCCGCCGGAAGTCGCGGTTTGACGGGCGCGCTGCAAGCCGGGACGCATGACGCTGCACGGCCCAGCGTCATACTCACAGCGCCATGTCGAACGCGGGCTTGAGGAAGACTTCGATCGCCATCACGGCGAGCCCCATCGCGGCTGCCGCCAGTGTCAGCGTGCCGTATTCGTCGTAGCGCGCATCGTACAGGCACGCCACGACGAAAAGAATCGCCAGCAGGTTGGTCAGCCATTCGAAGTTCAGCGCCAAAGTCATCGATCAAATCCGGGCTCACGCGCGACCCGGATTGTCGAATCGCACCATTAATTGGGCGCGATTCTATCGAGTTGAGCTTACGGATTCGCAACGGCGACGCTTACACGTATTACGCCCTGGAGGGAGGCCCCCTTGGGTCACATCATGTCGTGCTCGATCCAGTCGATCACGGACGTGCGCTTCGGTTGCCAGCCCAGCAGTTTGCGCGCGCGCTCACCACGCACCCGGCTGTTCGAACCGAGTCCGTACGACGCCATTTCATACCCCCATTCTTTCCGCGCTTCTTCAAGCGGCCAGTCTTGCGGCGCGCCCAGCTTCAGCGCGCGGGCGATCGCGGCGCTCATGTCGCGGAACGACGCCTCGCCGCTTTCGACGAAGTAGAACGTGCCCGCCGGCGTCTTCTCCAACGCGAGGCGATAGAGCTCGGCGACGTCGTCGATATACACGTTCGACCAGATGTTGCCGCCGCTGCCCACGTGCCGCACGACGCCGCTCTTCTGCGCCTGGCGCACGAGTCGCGGCAACTGCACGCTGGCGCTGCCGGCCACCGCCCCGTGCCCATAGATCAGCGTGTTGCACAGCACGGCCGAGCGGACGTTCTGTTGCGCCGCGTTGAGTACCAACTGATCGATCGCGACGCGTGCCGCTTTATCCGCGGTCGGCTCGGGCAGGGCGTCTTCGTGATAGATGCGCGCTTCGCCCGCTTCGCCGCCCGACGCATCGCCGACGATGCTCGAGCCGCTCGTATGCAGAAACGGCTTGCCGGAGCCGGCAAGGCCCTCGATCAGCGCTTTGACGGCGCCTTCGTGGTCGCTGCTCGCGGCATTGATGACGGCGTCCGCCGCGCGCGCTTCGCCGATCAGCAGTGCGCGGTCGTCGAGCGTGCCGATTACCGGTTCGATGCCGAGGCGTTGCAGTTCGGCGGCGTGTTCGGGCCTGCGGATCAAACCGCGCACGTGATGGCCGGCGCGCACCAGATGAGCCGCGATGGACCCGCCGATAAAGCCGCTTGCACCTGTGATGAAAATCTTCAAGACGTTCTCCTGCGAGTGGAAACACGATGACAGGAGCGCAGTATCGACCATCTTGATTCTCGCAAAAAGCGTGTTAGTCTCAAATCACTCTTGATTTGAAATCAACAATGAAAATTTCGACAGACGAGCTATTGGTGTTTGTGACGGTGATCGACAGCGGCTCGATTACCGCGGCTGCGGAGAAGTTGCAGCAGACGGTGTCCGGCGTGAGCCGCGCGCTGACGCGCCTCGAAAAGAAACTCGACACGGCGCTGGTGCGGCGTACGACGCGCCGTTTGCAGTTGACCGAAGAGGGCGAAGCCTTCCTGCAGCGCGCCCGGGCCATTATCGAGGCGATGGAAGAGGCTGAGGAGTCCGTCACACGCGGGCGCGAGCGTCCGTCGGGACGTTTGCGCGTGGACGCGGCGTCGCCGTTCATGCTCCATTGCATTGCGCCGTATATGAAGGCGTTTTCGGCGCTGTATCCGGAGATCCGTCTGGAGCTGACCAGCAACGAGCGGATTGTCGATCTGCTCGAACAGAAGGTGGATATCGCGATCCGGATCGGCGCATTGCAGGATTCGACCTTGCATGCGCGAGCCTTGGGCAGCAGCAAGCTGAGGGTGGTCGCGAGCCCGGCGTATCTGGCCGAATATGGCGAACCGCGCTCGGTGGAGGCGTTGCGCTCGCATCGGCTGATCGGCTTCACCGCGCCGGAGCATCTGAACCGCTGGCCGTTGCGGGAGGACGGAAAGGGCCGGGCCGGGTCGCTGAAGATCGAGCCGTCGATCAGCGCGTCGAGCGGCGAAACGCTGCGGCAGTTGGCCTTGTCGGGTTGGGGCATTGCGTGCCTGGCCGAGTTCATGACCGCCGCCGACGTACGCGAAGAACGGCTGTTGCCGATTCTCGACAGCGTGCTGGTGGACGAGCGCCAGCCGGTGAGCGCGGTGTATTACCAGAGCGCGTCGCTGGCGGGGCGGGTGCAGTGTTTTCTGGACTTCATGGCGGCGCGGGTGAGGCTTTAGCAGGCCGCGCCAGGCGCGCGAAATCTTCTTGTCCGCTTCGTGTTGCACAACGCGCAATTTTGTCCGCTTGCCGCCGGATATTTTGAACGGTAACGTGTATAGACAAGTTGACGGCCGTGACGATCGCGCGCCGTGCCGTGTGCCCCCGCTGCGCGAGGTCCCGACGTCATCGATACTCATCGATGCATGTAAGCGAAATACATACCACGCAAGCATCCCGCCCTAATGGAAACCCCTAGGCCGAAACCTGCAAAAACAAGTTGTATATACAAGGCGGCGACGCTAGACTTCCCTGAACTTGTATAGACAGGACACGAAACCATGATCACTCTGAAGCCCGGCTACCTGACCCTCCCGCAACTGCGCCGGATCGCACGCGAACACGTCGCGCTGCAACTCGATCCCGCTAGCCATGCCGCTATCGACGCCTGCGCCAAAGCCGTTGCCGACATCGCCGCGAAGGGCGAGCCGGCGTATGGCATCAACACGGGTTTCGGGCGCCTCGCCAGCACGCACATTCCGCACGACCAGCTCGAACTGCTGCAACGCAATCTGGTGCTGTCGCACGCGGTCGGCGTAGGTGAGCCGATGTCGCGTCCGGTCGTGCGTCTGTTGATCGCGCTGAAGCTGTCGAGCCTCGGCCGTGGTCACTCGGGCATCCGTCGCGAAGTGATGGAAGCGCTGATTACGCTGTACAACGCCGACGTGCTGCCGGTGATTCCGGTCAAGGGTTCGGTCGGCGCATCGGGCGACCTCGCGCCGCTCGCGCATATGTCGGCGGCATTGCTCGGTGTCGGCGAAGTGTTCGCGAAGGGCGAGCGCATGCCGGCAACCGCGGGCCTCGCCCTCGTCGGCCTGAAGCCGCTCACCTTGCAGGCGAAAGAAGGTCTCGCGCTGCTGAACGGCACCCAGGCATCGACCGCGCTCGCGCTATACAACATGTTCGCCATCGAAGACCTGTACCGCACCGCGCTGGTCGCGGGCGCGTTGTCGGTGGACGCAGCAGCGGGTTCGGTCAAACCGTTCGACGCGCGCATCCACGAATTGCGCGGCCATCAAGGTCAGATCGAAGCGGCAAGCGCCTACCGTTCGCTGCTGCAAGGTTCCGGGATCAACGTTTCGCACGCCGATTGCGACAAGGTGCAGGACCCGTACAGCCTGCGCTGCCAGCCGCAAGTCATGGGCGCGTGTCTGGACCAGATGCGCCACGCAGCCGACGTGCTGCTGATCGAAGCGAACGCCGTCTCCGACAATCCGCTGATTTTCCCGGACACCGGCGAAGTGCTGTCGGGCGGCAACTTCCACGCTGAACCGGTCGCGTTCGCCGCCGACAATCTCGCGCTCGCCGCCGCTGAAATCGGCGCGCTGGCCGAACGCCGCATCGCGTTGCTGATCGACGCGACGCTGTCGGGTCTGCCGCCGTTCCTCGTGCGCGACGGCGGTGTGAATTCGGGCTTCATGATCGCTCACGTGACGGCCGCCGCGCTCGCGTCGGAGAACAAGACGCTCGCGCATCCGGCATCGGTCGATTCGCTGCCCACTTCGGCGAACCAGGAAGATCACGTGTCGATGGCGACCTTCGCCGCGCGCAAGCTCGGCGACATCGCCGAGAACACCGCGAACATTCTGTCGATCGAGTTGCTCGCCGCCGCGCAAGGCGTCGATCTGCGCGCGCCGCACCAGACCAGCCCGAGCCTGCAGAAGGTAATGGACACGGTGCGCAAGGATGTCGCGCATTACGAACTCGATCACTACTTCGCGCCGGATATCGCGGCTGTCACGCGCCTCGTGCAATCCGGCACGATCGCCGAACACAGCCCGTTCTCGTTCGCGTCCGAACAGTAAGCAGAAGCAGACAGTCAGGCAGAGCAAGCCAATGAACGCACCGGCCTATCAGGGCATCAAGGACTTCATCCTCGCCCGCATCCATGCGGGCGAATGGGCTGAAGGCGACCAGGTGCCGTCCGAAAACGAGCTGGCGCGCGAATTCAACGTCGCGCGCATGACGGTCAACCGCGCATTGCGCGAGTTGACCTCGGAGCAGGTCCTCACGCGTGTGCAGGGTTCGGGCACTTTCGTGGCCCGTCCCAAGTACGAATCGACGCTGGTGGCGATCCGCAGCATTTCCGACGAAATCGTCGCGCGCGGTCATCGTTATCAGGCGAACGTGCTGCACATCGGCGCGAGCATCGCCGACGAAGCGCTTGCCGAGGAAATGCAGGTGAGCGCGGGCAGCCCGGTGTTTCATTCGCGCGTGCTGCATTTCGAAAACGACGAGCCGGTGCAACTCGAAGAGCGCTGGGTCAATCCGGCGGTCGCGCCCGAGTATGCGCTGCAGGACTTCTCCAACACGACGCCGAACCAGTATCTGGTGCGCGTCGCGCCGCTGCAGCGCGTCGAATACCGCATCGAAGCGCTGGCCGCGGACGCCGACACGCGCCAGTTGCTGACCATGGACGAGTTCGAACCTTGCCTCGTGCTGCATCGGCGCACATGGTCGCAAAGCCAGGTCGCATCGGTCGCCAATCTCTGGCATCCCGGCAGCCGTTATCGCTTCACCGGACATTTCTGATTCGCCATTTTCCGAACATCGCCAAACATTCCGAGGGCCACCATGAATAACCCGAAACATATCGATCCGCGTCTGGACCCAACCCGCACGATCCGCGCGCCGCGCGGTGCGGAAAAGACCTGCAAGACCTGGATCGCGGAAGCCGCGTACCGGATGATCCAGAACAATCTGGATCCGGAAGTCGCCGAGCATCCGCATGCGCTGGTCGTGTACGGCGGCATCGGCCGTGCCGCGCGCAACTGGGACTGCTTCGATCAGATCCTGACTTCGCTGAAGGACCTGAACGAAGACGAGACGCTGCTGATTCAATCGGGTAAGCCGGTCGGCGTGTTCCGCACTCATGCGGACGCACCGCGCGTGCTGCTGGCGAATTCGAATCTGGTGCCGCATTGGGCGACGTGGGAACACTTCCACGAACTCGATCGCAAGGGTTTGATGATGTACGGCCAGATGACCGCCGGCAGCTGGATTTACATCGGCAGCCAGGGCATCGTGCAGGGCACCTACGAGACGTTCTTCTCGGTGGCGAATCAGCATTTCAACGGCGACCCGTCGGGCCGCTGGATTCTGACGGGCGGGCTGGGCGGCATGGGCGGCGCGCAGCCGCTCGCGGCGACGATGGCGGGCTTCTCGATGATCGCCGTCGAATGCGACGAGACGCGCATCGACTTCCGTCTGAAGACGCGTTACGTCGACAGGAAAGCGGCGACGCTCGACGAAGCGCTCGCGATGCTCGAAGAAGCGAAGAAGGCGGGCAAGCCGGTTTCGATCGGCCTGCTCGGCAATGCAGCGGATGTGTTCGCTGAATGCGTGGCGCGCGGCATCACGCCGGATTGCGTGACCGACCAGACGAGCGCGCACGATCCGATCCACGGCTATCTGCCGCAAGGCTGGAATGTCGAAGACTGGCGCGAGCGTCAGAAGACGGTGCCGGACAGCATCGTGCTGCCCGCCAAGCAGTCGATGGCCAAGCAGGTGCAGGCGATGCTGACGTTGCAGGAACGCGGCGCGGCCACGCTCGATTACGGCAACAACATCCGTCAGATGGCGCTGGAAATGGGCGTCGAAAACGCGTTCGATTTTCCGGGCTTCGTGCCGGCGTATATCCGCCCGTTGTTTTGCGAAGGCAAGGGCCCGTTCCGCTGGGTCGCGCTGTCGGGCGATCCGGAAGACATCTACAAGACCGATGCGAAGGTCAAGGAACTGATCCCCGACGATCCGCATCTGCACAACTGGCTCGACATGGCGCGCGAACGTATCGCGTTCCAGGGCTTGCCGGCGCGGATTTGCTGGGTCGGCGTGAAGGATCGTTATCGTCTGGGCCAGGCGTTCAACGAAATGGTCAGGAACGGTGAATTGAAGGCGCCGATCGTGATCGGTCGCGATCACCTCGACACCGGTTCGGTGGCGAGCCCGAATCGCGAAACCGAATCGATGAAGGACGGCTCGGATGCGGTCAGCGACTGGCCGTTGCTCAACGCCCTGCTGAACACGGCAGGCGGCGCATCGTGGGTCTCGCTGCATCATGGCGGCGGCGTCGGCATGGGCTTCAGCCAACACTCGGGTGTGGTGATCGTTGCCGACGGCACCGATGCAGCGAAACAGCGCCTCGGCCGCGTGCTGTTCAACGATCCGGCCACCGGCGTGATGCGTCACGCGGATGCGGGCTATGAACTCGCGCAGGAAACGGCGCGCGAGGCGGGCCTGAATCTGCCGATGCTGGGCCGTTGATCGTGATGCTTCACAGCACGCTTGTCGGCAGCATGGCAACCGCGACGCTGATCCGCGGCGCGGACCTCGTGGCGGCGCCGTGGAAGAACGGCGGCGGCGTCACGCGCGAAGTGGCGGCGTTTCCAGAAGGCGCCGGGCTCGATGCATTCGTGTGGCGCGTGAGCATCGCCGATGTGGCGCAGGCCGGGCCGTTCTCGCGTTTCGTCGGCATCGATCGCACGCTCGCGCTGTTGTCCGGCGCGGGCATGTTGCTCGATGAAACGGACAGCGCGGGCGTGACGAACACGCACGCGTTGACCCAGCCGCTGGATATCGCGCGTTTTGCAGGCGAAGCGCAAATCGACGCGCGTCTGGCCGACGGCGCGACGCGCGATTTCAACTTGATGGTGCGGCGAGGCGCGGCGGCGGGCGAGGTCGAAGTATGGCGCGGCGATACGCAACGCGATCTGGCCGCCGACGTGGTGTTGTTGTTCTGCGCAAGCGGTTCGGTCGAGGTTCGGTTGGGCAACGACGCTCATCCGTTTTTACTGAACGCGGACGACACGCTACGCATCGACACACCGCAATCACTGGCATGCACGGTCAAAGGCGCGGGCGCATTGCTTGCGATCACGATCCGCTACGCGCAACGATGACGACGGCTCACGGCCGCGCTTTGAAAAAAAACGCGCCGCGAGCCACTACAGACACGCAACGAGCTGCAAAGAGCACGCGATGAAGCAAACCGTCTGGCATCACCTGAAACTCTGCCCGCAGGGCGACCCTCAACACACGCTGCCCGATGCCGCGATTGCCGTCGAAGACGGTAAGATCGCGTGGCTCGGCGCGGCGTCCGAATTACCCGCTGAATACGCTGCGTGGCCGCGCGAAGATCTGCACGGCGCATGGGTGAGCCCGGGTCTCGTCGATTGCCACACGCATCTGGTGTACGGCGGCCAGCGCGCCGAGGAGTTCGCGCAGCGCCTGGCCGGCGTCAGCTATGAAGAGATCGCGCGGCAGGGCGGCGGCATCGTCTCCACGGTACGCGCCACGCGTGCCGCCGATGAAGACAGCTTGTTCCGCCAATCCGCCGCGCGGCTCGAACCGCTGCTCGCCGAAGGCGTCACGGCGGTCGAAATCAAATCCGGCTACGGCCTCGACCTCGCCAGCGAGCGCAAGATGCTGCGCGTGGCGCGCCGTCTGGGCGAACGCTATCCGGTGTCGGTGTATACGACATTTCTCGGCGCGCATGCATTGCCGCCTGAATTTGCCGGCCGCGCCGATGCGTACATCGACGAAGTCTGCAACACCATGCTGCCCGCGCTCGCGGACGAAGCTCTGGTGGATGCGGTCGATGTGTTCTGTGAGCGCATTGGCTTTTCGGTGGAACAAAGCGAGCGCGTGTTCAATGCAGCCGAGCGCTACGGGTTGCCAGTGAAGATGCATGCCGAGCAGTTGTCGAATGGCGGCGGCACGGCACTGGCGGCGCGCCACCATGCGCTGTCCGCGGATCACCTCGAATTTCTCGGCGAAGCGGGCGTCGCCGCGATGAAGGAAGCGGGCACGGTTGCCGTGCTATTGCCCGGCGCGTACTACTTCATTCGCGAGACGCAATTGCCGCCGTTGGAGTTGCTGCGGCGCTATCAGGTGCCGATCGCGATTTCCACCGACAGCAACCCCGGCACGTCGCCCACTACGTCGCTGCTGCTGATGATGAACATGGCGACCACGCTGTTCCGCATGACCGTGCCCGAAGTGCTGCAAGGCGTGACGGCGCACGCGGCGCGCGCGCTCGGCAAAGCGGATACGCACGGCGCGCTGGAAGCGGGACGTGCCGCAGATTTCGCCGTGTGGTCGGTCGAGTCGCTGGCGGAGTTGGCTTACTGGATTGGGCGTCCGTTGTGCGCGCGGGTCGTGCGCTCGGGCGAGACGGTTTATACGCGGCGTGAATTGAGCTAAGGTCCGAAGATGAAGCAATCGAAGCAATCGCTATTCGCCGATCATGCGTACCTGCCGGATGGCTGGCGCCGCAATGTGCTGCTGGAGTGGGATGCAACGGGCACGCTGACCTCGGTCACGGCCGATACAGCCGCTGCGCCTGCCGGGGTGCAAAAGGCGGCGGGTCCCGTTTTGCCAGGCATGCCGAATCTGCACTCGCACGCATTTCAGCGCGCGATGGCCGGCCTCACTGAATATCGCGCCGCTTCTGGCACGGGGGCCACCGACAATTTCTGGAGCTGGCGCGACCTGATGTATCGCTTCGCGGCGCGGATCACGCCGGAAGGACTCGCGTCTGTCGCGCAGTGGCTTTACATCGAAATGCTGAAGGCGGGCTATACGTCGGTCTGCGAATTCCACTATGTGCATCACACGCCTGACGGCAGCCGCTACGCGAATCAGGCGGAACTGGCGCAGCGTGTGGTGGATGCCGCGTCGGCGAGCGGCATCGGTATGACGATGCTGCCGGTGCTGTATCAGTACAGCGGATTCGGCTCACGTGTGCCGCGTGAAGATCAGCAGCGCTTCATCAATACGCCGGACAGGCTGCTCGATCTGCTCAGCGCCTTGCGCGCGGCGCGACCGGAGAACGCCGCATTGCGTTACGGCGTGGCGCCGCATTCGTTGCGCGCGGTATCGGCGGATTCGTTGCGTGCGCTGCTTAACGGTATCGATGCAGGCGCGCCGGTCCATATTCACATCGCCGAACAAACCGCCGAAGTCGACGCGTGCCTGGAAACCGAAGGCGCGCGGCCGGTGCAATGGCTGCTCGATCGTTTCGATGTCGATAGCCGCTGGTGCCTCGTGCATGCCACGCATGTCGATGCGAACGAAACGCTGGCGCTCGCGAAAAGCGGCGCGGTCGCCGGTTTGTGCCTGACCACTGAAGCCAATCTCGGCGACGGCATTTTTCCGGCGGATGAATATCTCGACGCGCAAGGGCGCTTCGGCGTCGGTTCGGACAGCCATATCGGCGTCGATTGGCGCGCCGAGTTGCGTTTGCTCGAATACGGCCAGCGCCTCACGCGCCGTCAACGCAACGTGCTGGCATCGGCGCAAGCCACGCATGTGGCCGACCGTCTGTTCGACGCCGCGCTCGAAGGCGGCGCGCACGCGACAGGCCGCACGGTCGGCGCGTTGCAGGCCGGCCGGCGCGCCGACTGGCTGGTGCTGGACGCGGATCATTCGAGCATCGCCGAGCATGCATCGCACGCGTGGCTCTCCGGCGTTGTATTCTGCGAGCATGGCGAGACGCCGATTCGCGACGTCTACGCGGGCGGCGACAAGGTCGTCGACAACCGCCGGCATCGCGACGAAGCGGGCGCTTACGCGCGCTATCGCGTGGCGCTCGCGGACCTGCTGAAGTGAGTTGCTGAAGGGACTTGCTTGCGTGGGTTGCTTACGTGCATGATCCTTCGATCCCATTGATTCCGGACTGACATGACTGCTTCGCCTACTTCGACTACGCCGCCGGTTTTCACGTTGCATCGAGGAAGTCTGCCGCTGCTGATTTCGATCCCGCATCTGGGCACGCAAATCCCCGCCGACATCGCCGCGACGATGACGCCCGTCGCGCAACGTACCGACGACTGCGACTGGCACCTCGACCGTCTGTATGCGTTCGCGAAGCGCATGGGCGCGTCGATCCTGTCGCCTTCGTACGCGCGTTATGTGATCGACCTGAACCGTCCGCCCGATGGCGCGAATCTCTATCCGGGGCAGGACACCACCGGTTTGCTGCCGGTCGATACCTTTGACAAGGAACCGTTGTACCGCGAAGGCCATCTGCCGACCGACGCCGAAGTCGCGCGCCGGCGCGATGCGTACTGGAAGCCGTATCACGACGCACTGGCGGGTGAACTCGTCGCGTTGAAGGCGAAGCACGGCAAGGTGCTGCTGTGGGAAGCCCATTCGATCCGCTCGCAGGTGCCGCGCTTTTTCGAAGGACGTCTGCCGGATTTCAACTTCGGCACGTCCAATGGGGCGAGCGCGGTGGCGGGGCTGGGCGAGGCATTGGCCGCAGTGGTCGAACGGCATGGCGGCTATTCGGCGGTCGCGAACGGGCGCTTCAAGGGCGGCTATATCACGCGCCAGTATGGGCAGCCGGCGCAGGGCGTGCACGCGGTGCAGCTCGAGTTGTCGCAGATTACGTATATGGAAGAACAGATGCCGTATGCATACGACGAAGCGCTGGCCGCGAAGGTCGAGCCCTTGCTGGAAAAATTGGTGACGACGGCGTTGGACCGGATCGCCTCGGCCTGACTTTCGGCGCCGTTGCGGCGCAACACGCCTGTCTCCTTTCAAGCGGCGCCGCCCTCCGGCGCCGCGTCGGTGTTTACATCATCTCCCCCCACAATATTTGTCCGGCTGATCCGCATTTTGCGCGGCTCGGCCTTTTCCGCCGTGGCGCGACAGAGGTGTAACAGCATGTGTCCGTGATTGCATGCTGCGGGTTTCGCGCAGAACGTATAGAGCGCCGCGGTATTCGCCAGCGGCCGTCAATGTGTCTCGACCGGTCGGAAAGGAAGCCGGCCGCACGCGTTAGCGTGTAGCTTCGGCAAATCGAAAACTGCGGGTGAGTTCGCAGCCATTGCACGCCATGCAGTGAAACGGCTACCCTTTCAGAAAGATGACGCGTGCGAGCGCATCATCCACACATCGGGCAAAAAAGATGGAAGACCCAGCGATGGAAGATTCCGACGAATTGCTGCTCCCGGTCTGGCGAGCGAACCTGGTGCTGCTGACCCGCGAAGTCGGCGCCGCGACCCGTCTCGCGCGCATGATGACCTTCTCCGCCAGCTACCTGAAATTAATGCTGTCCGGCCAGCGCGAATTCAGCGAGGAGTTCGTGCGCGGCATCGAGGCGGTCACGGGTTTGCCGAACGGCTGGATGAACGCGCCGCACACCGAGCAGGACATACCGGCCAATGCGCGTGAGGCGATCGACAACGAAATGCCGCTCGCGCGTTTTCGGGGCACGGCGCACCCGGTGCGTAAGAAAACGGTGCTGCGGCCGCCCGAGCCGATTTTCGGCCAGGCTGCGCCGGCCAAACGCGTGGAGGAGGAGACGCTCGATGCCGAAGCGCATCGGCGCCAGGCGCATTTCCGCAAGGTCCGGGATCTGGCGGTGCAGGAAGTACGACGGTTTGAGCGGCATTTGAGCCATGCACCGGTGGAATTGGCCGCGATGCGCTCGAAAGTGGAGGATGTGATGGCTGCCGCCGACCTGGACGATCCGATTCAGGCCGATCTTGCCGGCCGGCTGGAGCAGATTGAGAAGCATCGGCATTTGTTGTTGCGGCATGTCGAGAAGTTGCAGGCCTTGCTGGGGCAAATTGGAGAATAAGGGTTTGGTTTCGCATAGCGAGCGGTTGGGTTTTTTTGCCTACGGCGTTGGTGTTGGTCTGTGTGCCTGCGGTGGTGGCCTTTCCTTGATTTGTTATTGGTCTGTGTGCCTGCGGTGGTGGCCTTTCCTTGATTTGTTATTGGTCTATTAGCGTTCCCCCTGTGCGGGGGGCACCTACTTTTCTTTGCCGGCCGCAAAGAAAAGTAGGCAAAAGAAAGCGGCTCAAACCGCTAATTCTTAAGCGGGTGCCCTGGCTTGGAGGAGGTAGTGGAGCATCTGGAATCGGTGTTCTCGCACACTCCGCGCTGGTGACAAGGCAGTCATCCTTCCGGCGGCGCTACGCGCGCCGTGGCGGTACTTCATCAAACCGCCTGGCGGTTTGGGCGCCCTCGCCTGGTTTGGCGCGGCGGCTCGCCCTCGTGTTCCCAATGCCTCGCGAGGCGCTCGCGTCTCACTCGGAGTGGTGGCCCGCGCTCGTACACCTGGGCGCTTCGCCGAGGCGGAGCCGATGGCTCCCACCAAATCAAAACAAAATCACTGGTTTCCATGCAGACCGTTCCGGCGAGCACGCAGTGCGAGGCGGGAAGAATGACTGCCTTGTCACCAGCGCGGAGTGTGCGAGAACACTGATTCTAGATGCTCCACTACCTCCTCCAAGCCAGGGGACCCGCTTAAGAGCTGGCGGTGTGAGCCGCTTTCTTTTGCCTACTTTTCTTTGCGGCCGGCAAAGAAAAGTAGGTGCTCCCCCGCACAGGGGGAACGCTAATAGACCAATAACAAATCAAGGAAAGGCCAACGCCGTAGGCACAACAATCAATGCCGCCGCCAACGGCAAAAACCCAAGAAAAGACCCTCTTCAGGCACGTCTGCGCCGGGCATGAAACTCGGCTTCGAGCCTCCAGGTCACGCCGTCCTGCGCGAGCGCAACACCAGTCCAGCGAAAAGCATCCTTCGTGATATCGGTGAAATTCCAGCGAATCGGCGTGCCGTCGGCATGCGTGCCGATCTGCACCAGCGCGTCGCCGACGCGTCGGCCGATCAGTTCATCGCGCTGTCCAGTCCGTGGATTGAGATAGGTCACCCGCCACGCACGCAGCGTTGCGTCCCAAACACGCAACGTGGTGCCGTACATGTCGTCCGTGACGGCGAGCCCCGCGTGCCGCTCGCCGCGTGGCGGCATGATCCACACGTCCTGCACGGCGCGGCCCTCCAGCACCCAGCCGAAATGAATCTCGCCGCGCCGGCGCTCGGCGCCGAGGTCGACGCGGTAGTGCACCACGTCCATGTCCCAGCTGCCGATCAGCCAGCCGTAGACGTCGTCGTCGGCGTCGATGTCGGCGGCGCGCGCGGGCGCGCTCAATGCGTGCTGAAAGCCGCGTTCCAGATCGTTGTCCAGCCTGTTCATCGGGTGTCCTCCTGCAGGGGTTGAGCGAGGCGGCAGCGCGCCGCAAGCGGCAAAACCGCGCCGGCCGCCGATGTGCTAAAACCAGAATACGGACTCAGCCGAGGTACATCTTGGGGAAAATTGCCGTCACTTTGCAGCAGGCGCTCGCGCAACGCACACGGGAAGGCACGCGCGGCGGCATGGCCGCGCGCCCGTTGGCGCAGGGCGTGGGTTGGGACGTCGCCGACATGCTCTGCACCTTCGGACCACGCGACCAGCCGTTCGAGGAGCGGCACGGTGGCATGTGCATCGCGATGGTGGTCGCCGGCTCGTTCGGCTACCGGGCTGCGGCAGGGCGCGAGCTGCTGACCCCGGGGGCGCTGCTGCTCGGCAACAACGGCGACTGCTTCGAGTGCGGCCATCGGCACGGGGCCGGCGATCGTTGTATCGCGTTTCACTATGCGCCGGCTTACTTCGAGCAGCTTGCCGCCGACGCCGGCATCGCGAGCGGCAATCTGAATTTCAGGCGCGCGCGCATGCCCGCGCTTCGTTCGCTGTCGCCGCTGATCGCGCGAGCCTGCGCGGGGGCTTCCGAGGTGGGCAAACCGGCGTGGGACGAGCTTGCCGTCGAACTCGCCGTCGCGACCCTGGATGCGGCCGGCGCATTGACGCGTGCAGGGCAGCCGGCCAGCGCCGCGGCATGGTCGCGCGTCGCGCAGACCGTGCGTCTGATCGACGACGCGCCCGCCGCGCCGCATACGCTCGCGAGCCTTGCGGCGGCAGCGGGCTTGAGTGAGTTCTACTTCCTGCGGACCTTCCAGCGGGTGACCGGCGTGACGCCGCATCAATACGTTCTGCGGGCGCGTTTGCGAGCGGCGGCGCTGCGTCTTCACGACGACGGCGCGAAGATCGTCGACGTCGCGCTGGATTGCGGCTTTAACGATCTATCGAATTTCAATCACGCGTTTCGCGCGGAGTTTGCTTCGAGTCCGCGAGCATGGCGCGCGCGGGGCAGGGCGCGCCGCCCATGACGCGGTGCGTCGCGTTCGTGAGGCTAGCCGCCGCGTTGATGCTGGGTGCGTGCGTCGCCACCGCGCATGCAGGCGAGCCCGCCGCCGGCGACGATCTCGCACCGTCGACGATGGAGCGCGACGTCCACCTCTTCGTGATCCAGAAAGACGGTTCCGTGGAGGAACACGACGACACGGTTTTGCGTGCCGACACGACGAGCGGCGTCGACGATATCGCGCAACGCTACGTGTGGTTCAACAAGGACATCGAGCAGGTGCAATTGCTGGTTGCGGAAACGATCGACCCGAACGGCGTGGCGCACCCGGCCGGCCCGGAGGCGATCCGCGACGTGCAGGAACCGCGCTCGGCCGGCGCGCCGAATTTCCAGGACGGCGTCTTGCGCACGGTGATCTTTCCGGGCATCGAGCCCGGCTCGCGCGTGCATCTGGCGTTTCGCAAGACGCGCACGAAGCCTTTGCAGGCCGGCACCTTTGCATACCTGGTCGAACCGACGCGCGAGCCGGTCGAGATGCAGCGCCTGATCTTCGACTTACCCGCCGATGTGCCGCTTTATACCGACGCGCGCGGCTACGTCGCGCTGCCGCCGGTCACGGAGAACGGCCGTACCCGCTACGAATTCGATTACCGGCACGGCCCGTATGCGCCGCTCGAAACGGGCGCGGTCGGCTATGCGAACTGGGGAGACCGCCTGATGATATCGACGGTGCCCGACTTCGCGAGTTTCGCCGCGCGTTATCGCGGACCGGCCGTCGACGCGACGATAAACGACCCGGCGATCGTGCGCCTCGCACAGAGTCTGACTGCGCAGGCTGCCGATCCACGCGCGAAGGCGCAGGTGCTGTACGACTGGATGCGCTTGAACATTCGCTACGTCGCGTTGTTTCTCGGCGAGACGGCGGCGATCCCGCACAAGGCGATCGACGTTCTGCGCAACCGTTACGGCGACTGCAAGGATCACGTCGCGTTGTACGGCGCGTTGCTGGCCGCGGTAGGCATTCGCAGCGAGGCCGTGCTGCTCGATCTCGGGCCGTACTACAGTTTGCCGGACGTGCCGGGATATGGCGGGAGCGCGATCAATCATGCAATCGTCTGGATTCCTGAGTTGTCTTTATATGCCGACACGACGGCGGGCGGCGTGAGTTTCGGTTATTTGCCGGCGGGCGTGATGGACCGGCCCGCGCTGCTGGTCGACGAGGGCGTGCTGTCGCGCACGCCGGCCACGCAGTTGCGCGAGCGGACCGCGCGCTTGCAGATCGATGTCGATGAAAGCGGGGCGGCTAATTACGCATATCGCGTGGAGGATGCAGGGGAGACGGCGGAACTCGAGCGCAATATGTTTCGCAGGGCGACGCGGCAGCGGACCCATTTGATTGCCGCGAGCAGGTTATTGCAGACAGGGCTGCATGGGACTGCGCAATTGCGCACGGGCGATGTGGCCGCAATGGATGGGCCTTTTTCTACTTCGATGCAAGGGCGGGTGGAGCATTTTGTCTGGCAGGACGGCACGACTGCCGTGCCGGCTTTGACCAGCTTGTCTGGCGGCATGGGGAGTCAGGTGCAGGCGTGGCTTGCGGAGCCTTTAAGGACGCAGCCGTGGACCTGTATCGGAGGGGAGTTCGATGAGACCTTGGAGTTGGCATTGCCAAGGTTTGTTCAGGTGATCGACGTGCCGCCTGATGCGGCGGCGAAAGATCGGTTTTTCGATTTTTCCTCTCACTATGTGTTTGATCCTGCGGAGCGGGTATTGCAGGTCAGGCGGCACCTTCGGGCCGGGTTTGGGCATCAGATGTGTTCTGCTGCCGAGTTTCTCGATGTGAAGTCGGATCTGGTCCGGATTCAAAGGGATCTGGATTCGGAGGTTGTTGTTAAGGTTTTGAAGTAGGTTTATTTGCGCGTAGCGGCCGGTTGGGGTGTTTGCCTGCGGCGGTGATTTTTTCATTTGCCTGCGCGGCGCTGTTGAAAAAAGTCACCGCCGCAGGCAAATGATCAATAAGCGCCGGGCAGGCAAAAAATCTTAACTTCCACTCTTGGTAACCACCGGCACCCAAACCGCGCCCTTAACCTGATATAGCGTAGAAGCCCCGCTCTTCAACGCCCCGGTATTATCAAAAGAAATCTTTCCAGTGACACCGTCGAAATCAAGTCCCTTCAACACAGGCCGATAAACAGCCGGTGAACTGGACTTGGCCTGCTGCATGGCATGAATTGCCGCCCATGCCCCGTCGTATCCGAATGGCGCGTACGACAGGATATCCACCCCGAATCGCTTCTTGAACCTGGCAGAAAAATCCTTGCCGCCAGGCAACTGCGCCAACGGCCTGCCATATTCCCATGCCATCACCCCTTCAGCCGAATCGCCTGCGAGTTTGATGAACTCGGGATCCACCACACCGCCGCCGCCCACCAGCTGGGCGGTCATCCCCAATTGCTTCATCTTCTTGGCAAACCCGGCAGCCTGCGTATCCAGTCCGCCGAAGAAAATCAGATCCGCATTGGTCGACTTGATCTTGGTGAGCTGCGTGCTGAAATCAACAGCATGATTATCGGTGTACTCGCGCGTCACGATGTTGCCGCCGTGCGCCTTCACCGCTTTCTCGAACTCGTCGGCCTCGCCCTGGCCGAACGCGGTCCGGTCGTCGATGATCGCAATCCGTTTGGCCTTGGTCACCTCGACGGCATAAACTCCCGCATTGCCGGCGTTTTGCGCATCGGTGGAAATCACCATGAAGGTGTTCGAAAAACCTCGCCCGGTAATGATCGGATTGGTCGCGGCCGGGTCGATCACCGGAATGCCGGCCTGTTCGTATATCTGCGAGGCAGGAATCGTCGTGCCCGAATTGAAGTGGCCCACGATCGCCGATACGCTCTGGTCGACCAGCTTCTGCGCGGCCTGCACGCCGATGCGCGGGTCGGCCTGGTCGTCCTCGGAGACGAGCTGGAATTGTGCGACCTTGTCGCCGATCTTGATCTTCTGGGCGTTGGCTTCCTCGATCGCGAGCCGTACGCCGTTTTCCAGATCCTTGCCGTAGCCGGCGTTGGCCCCCGTCATCGGCGCGGCAAAGCCGATCTTGACCGGCAGGTCGTCGGCGAAACTGGCCAGCGGCCCCATCGCGAAGACGGCGCCAACGATCAGTGCAAGCGGTTTCAGCGGGTTGCGAAGACTCATGGTCTCTCCTTCCATCATCGGTTTCAGGTTGTGAAAGCAGCAAGGCAGTAACGCTGGATCGACGCGCGCGAAACGTCCCCTGTTCGCATTGCGCGCTTCGTCGGATTACGGATGATCCGTTTCCGTAAACAATGCTGGATTACAGCGGCAAGCATGCGCCCGTCAATCTGACGCGAATATAAAAAGCCAATTTGCGGCCGTCTTGGCAATTCGTGGCGCTTTGAATGAGCATTTCGGCATAGACGGCGCAGCGCTTGGGCTGGCGGCCTGTCAGACCGGCCGCGTAGATGCGGATTGCGGCACATGCTTAAGAAAATCGGCAATAGAGTGCGGTGCGGGGAAGCGCTGGAGATAGCGGTGCAGGGAAAGCGAAGTAGAGAAAGCGAAGCAGAGAAAGCGAAGCAGAGAAAGCGACGCAGAGAAAGCGACGCAGAAAACCCAGCTCAGGAAACCGGCGCGAGTGCACCGGCTTGGCTGCAGCAGCGCATCCACAGCCGCCAGGCCGCGAATGCGCCGGAAAATCAGCGGGTTGAAGCCAGGCCCTTAGTGCTCGCCTTGCTGGCGCAGCAACTCTTCACGCAGACGCAGGAGCGGCGCCTTGGTGTCTTCATCGGCCCAGGTGTCGAGGTCGTCGATGGCGCGCTGGCAGCCGTCGAGCACCAGGTCGAGATCGACCGGCACGCCGTTGTTGAGCGCGAACTCGATGGTCTCGGCAAACTGCTGGCATTCGTCTTCGCCGTAGGAGATGTCGAGGTTGTCGGCGATCACTTCGGCGATGTTGCTGCGCGCCTTGTCGTCGGGCGTCACCATGTCGATGATGCCGCGCGCCACCGCCGGCGAATAGTAGAGCGCGATGTCGAGCCACTGGGCCGGATCGAAGTCGGCTTCGTCGAACTGGCTTTCGAAGTACTCGATCGCTTCCTGCTCGTGAGCTTCGTCAGCGTCGACGCTGATGCACAACTGCTCAAAATATTCTTCCCGCTCGCTGCGAATATAACCGTCCATCGATGCCTCGTTTGCTGAATGCCGGATGCCGAAAAAATGCCGCGCAAGCGGCGGATGCTTCGCCCACGCGGCAGGCATTATAGGACGGCCGGATGACAATCGCCGACCGCACGCCCGGCCGCGCTCGCCGCGGATTGCTCACACAGTGCGCAACAGTGCCTTCCGCGCGCGGGGGATTTTCTTACGCGCGGCTGTCGATAGACTTTGTTTGACCGTTCTGGTCGAGTCAATCGGAGAGTCATGATGAAGGTTGTTTGGGTGTCGCTGTGTGTCGGTTTGCTGGGTGTCACGGCTGTTGGCGCATCGTCGGCGCAGGCGGCGGGACTGACGCGGGCGGAGGTGCTTGCCGAGCTGGCCGACTACCAGACGGTCGGCTACGAGTTCAGCGATGCGGGCTACCCGGAGGAAGCCGTTGAGGCAACGCGCAAGGTTGTCGCGCTGCGCGCGCAACGGGCGGCGGCTGCGGCCAGCGCCGCCAAAGTGGCGAATCAGCCGGGCGTGGGGTCGACCAGCAACTGACGTCAATTGCATCGACGAGTCGTGAACCGCTTCCATGGTGCCGGGTACCAAGGTGCCCTGGCAGCATGCAGTGCACACCGTGCCACCGATGCGCACCACAACGGCGCGTCCTGAAGCCCGCGATAACACGATCGCCCCGATGCCGCGATCCATCGATCGATCCAGGCCGCTTCTACGCCGTGTCGGCCACCCATGCATCGAACCATTCGCGCGGCTGCGCGATTTCGTTCTGCGCGGCAACCAGTTCGAGCTCGTAGCGTCCGGCCTGCCAGGTTGCCTTGACCACCGCATTCACTGCGGCCAGCGTGTGCTCGAACGCCGCGCGAATCGAATCGCCGAGCAGCGTGCGCGCGACGAACACCGCGCTCGTCAGATCGCCGACGCCGACCGGCTGCCGCGCGAACGGATAGAGCGGACGCTGACCCATCCATGCCTCGCGCTCGGTGACCACGAGCATGTTGAACCGGTCGGCGGGGCTGTTGCGATCGAGCAAGTGCTTGACCAGCATGAGCTTGGGCCCGCGCGCGATGACCTCGCGGCAGGCGGTGACGGCTTCTTCGAGCGTCTCGATCTCGCGGCCCACCAGCCGTTGCAATTCGAAGTGGTTCGGCGCCATCGCGTCGGCCACTTCCGGCATGGTGCGCACGAGGAATGCCTGAATGCCCGGCTCGGCCTTGTGGCCGCTCGCCGCACCCATCACCGGATCGCAGAAGTACCACGCACGCGGATTGGCGGCCTTCACGGCCTCGACGATCTCCAGCACCGATTGCGCTTGCTCCGGCGTGCCCAGATAGCCGGACAGCACGGCGTCGCAGCGCGGCAGCATGCCGATCGCGCCGATCCCTTCGACAAGCTCCTCCATCTGCGATGCGTCGATCGCGCTGCCGCTCCAATGGCCGTATTGCATGTGATTCGAGAGCTGCACGGTATTGAGCGGCCAGACGTTGACGCCGAGCCGGCGCATCGGGAACGCCGCCGCGCTGTTGCCGGCGTGCCCAAACACGACATGTGACTGGATGCTCAGAACGTTTTTCGTCATGGTGTCGGCTCGCGCAAGCCGTGATGCGCGATGGTTGAGAACGGGGAGGATGCGCCGCAGTAGCGAACCGGCTTTGGCCGGTGCCTGTTGCGGCATGCTTGCTTCAGACTATGCAAGAAAAATGCGCGGTCTGCATCGTCAGGAAACAATACATGAGTTTGCCATGAGTTTGCCGCGCCTGAGTTGATCCGTCCCCGTGTTGTTGCGCCGAACCATCAAACGCATCGGCAGCGGGCCGGTGAGGCGAAGCGCGGGCGGAGGCCGTGCGCAAAACGGCTTTAAACGAGTTCCCGATACAGCGCAAGGTACTGCTCGGCCGATGCGCCCCAGCCGAAGTCCTGGCGCATCGCGCGCCGCTGCGCCGCTTTCCATTCGGTGCGCCGGCCGTAGAGCGCGAACGCGCGGCGAATCGCTGCGGCGAGGCCCTGCGGTTCGAAGCGTTCGAACACGAACCCGGTGGCGAGATCGTCGGCGAGATTTTCAAGCGACGCGTCGACCACCGTATCGGCCAGGCCGCCGACGCAATGCACGAGCGGCAGCGAGCCATAAGCCAGCGCATAGAGCTGCGTCAGCCCGCACGGCTCGAAGCGCGACGGCACCGCGATCACGTCGCTGCCCGCGACGATCGTATGCGCCAGCGTTTCATCGAAACCCAGTTCGACCGCGACCGCTTCCGGATGGGCGTGCGCGACGCGTTTCAGGCCGGTTTCGAGTGCCGGGTCGCCGGTGCCGAACACCACCAGCTGGCCGCCGCGCCTGACGATTTCGGGCAGCGCGGCGAGCAGCAGGTCGAGGCCTTTCTGCTCGGTCAGCCGGCTCACTACGCCGAACAGCAGCGCATCGCTTTTCTGTGCGAGGCCGAAGCGCTTCTGCAACGCTTCCTTGCAGGCCTGTTTGTCGGCCAGACGCGTAGCCGTGTAGTGGTCCTCGAGGAACGGATCAGTGGCGGGGTTCCACACGGTGTAGTCGACGCCGTTCAGGATGCCGCTCAAGTCGTGCGAACGATGGCGCAGCAGCGCGTCGAGTCCGCCGCCCTGGGCGAGCGTCTGGATTTCGCGCGCGTAGGTCGGGCTGACAGTGGTGATGCGGTCGCTGTAGTAGAGGCCCGCTTTCAGGAACGACAACTGCCCGTAGAACTCGACGCCGTGCATGCTGAAGAAGTCGTCCGGCAGGCCCAGCTGGCCGAATTGATGGGCCGGAAAAATGCCTTGGTACGCGAGGTTGTGCACCGTGAAAATACTGCGCGCGAAGGCGCGGCCATGCTGGCGTTCGGCCGCCTTCAGATAGGCGGGCGCGAGCCCCGCGTGCCAGTCGTGCGCGTGGACGATCTGCGGCGACCACGCCGGATCGAGTTGCTGCGCCAGTTGCGCGGCGACCCAGCCGAGCAGGGCGAAGCGCTGCGCGTTGTCGCCGTAGGGCACGTGTTCGTCGTTCAGATAGGGATTGCCGGGCCGGTCGTATAACGTGTCGGCGCGGATCATGTAGACCGCCAGGCCGTTCGACGGCAGCGTGCCCTGTTCGAGCGCGACCGCGGGTGCATCGAAGCGGCGGCCCAGTTGCGCCACCGTGCGCAAGTCGGTCAGCCCGGCGGCGACCGCGGGGAAGCCGGGCAGCAGCACCCGCACATCGGCGCCGCGCTCGATCAGCGCGGGCGGCAGCGCGCCCGCGACGTCGGCGAGACCGCCCGTTTTCAGTAGGGGATACAGCTCGCTTGCGACGTGCAGGGCGCGAATCGTCATAGGCTCTGTCTCATTCCTGTTAGTGCGGGATTTCGTTCAGCCGCGACGCGGGCGGCGCTTCGTTCGGCGCGTTCTTCGCCAATGCGTTCGCCGACGCATTCGCCAATGATCCGAGGATCAACTCGCCTTCTGCCTGAGCGCCTCGGGCGTGACCAGCACGACGCCGTCGTCGGTACGGTAGAAGTGTTCGGCATCGCTCACCGGATCCTCGCCGATCACCGTGCCGTCCGGAATCGTGCAACCGCGGTCGATCACGACCTTTTGCAGCCGGCAACTCGCACCGACCGTGACTTGCGGCAACAAGACTGCCTCATTGATGTTACAGAACGAACTCACTTTCACATTCGACGAGAGCACCGAGCGCGAAATCTGCGAACCGGAGATTACGCAGCCGCCGCACACGATCAGATTGTTGCCGCTCCCTTGCAGGCCTTTCATGTCGCGTACGAATTTGGCCGGCGGCAATTGCTCCTGATACGTCCAGATCGGCCAGTTGCGGTCGTACAGGTCGAGCGTCGGGATCGTCGAGGCGAGGTCGAGGTTGGCGGCCCAATAGGCGTCGATCGTGCCGACGTCGCGCCAGTACGGCTCCACACTCGGGTCCGACGACACGCACGACATGCTGAACGGGTGCGCAATCGCCATCCCTTGCGTGACCACGCGCGGCACGATGTCCTTGCCGAAGTCGTGATCGGTGTCGATGTTCGAGATGTTTTCTTCGAGCAGCGTGTACAGATAGTCGGCGTTGAACACGTAGATGCCCATGCTGGCGAGCGCTTTATCCGGGTGGCCGGGCATCGCGGGCGGATCGGCCGGCTTTTCGACGAAGCCGGTGACGCGGCGGTTTTCATCCACCGCCATCACGCCGAAGGCCACCGCGTCCATGCGCGGCACCTCGATACAGCCGACCGTGCAATCCGCGCCGCTTTGCTCGTGATCGGCGATCATTCGCGTGTAGTCCATTTTGTAGATGTGATCGCCTGCCAGCACCACGACGTATTTCGGCCCGATCGAGCGGATGATGTCGAGGTTCTGGAACACCGCGTCCGCGGTGCCGCGGTACCAGTGCGCGCCTTCCACGCGTTGCTGCGCCGGCCACAGGTCGATGAATTCACTGAATTCGCCGCGCAGGAACCCCCAGCCGCGCTGCAAGTGGCGCAGCAGCGAGTGCGCCTTATATTGCGTGACGACCGCGATGCGGCGGATGCCGGAGTTCAGACAATTGGACAGCGCGAAGTCGATGATCCGATATTTGCCGCCGAAGTGCACCGCCGGTTTGACGCGCTTGTTGGTGAGCGGCCCGAGCCGCGTGCCCCGTCCGCCCGCGAGGACGATGGCGAGGGTGGTGCGTTGCAGATCGTTCAGGCGTGCCGGACTTTCCATGTCTGTCTCCTTGGTTTATATCCCCCGGATAGCCATGCTGGACTTGTTCTAGCCGGTGCTTCTGGCCGCTGGCTTTAGCCAGCCGCTGCTGCGCTGGTTTTAGTTCGCTTTCCTGCCCGCTTCTGGATCGTGCTGCCTGACGGATCCGTAATTTCGGCTCCGTTTGTTAGTTCTAGCACCGATTTGCTGCGGGCGAGTAGTCTGAATTGCGTGGATGCCGCTTGTGCGCCCATCTTGCGCACGATCGACCCTTGCACGCCACGCATCCGTGCGCCACGGCACATAGCGCGTGCAGTGGCCCGGTGCAATATGCGTGCCAAACCGGCCGATGCCGCCATGAACATACGCGGGCGGCAGCAGCGTCCGGCGGCGCGTCGTAGAATCGTCGGCTCGTGAACGGGGCTTGAGCGCGACTGCCGGCGCTGGCCTGCACGTTTTCCTTTGCTTTCTCTTTGCAAGAAATCCTGTCGATGAGTTTTCGCCGCTATTCTGTGTTCGCCATGCTGAGCGCCTGCGCGCTTTTGCCGCAGCACCGGCCGCTTTCGCGGCTGCACTGGCCGCTTCTGCCGCGATGCCGGCCGCTTCTAGCGCGATGCCGGTCGCTTCGACCGCCATGCAGCGCGGCGCCGCCACGTCGGCCGTTGCCAGCGCCGCCGCTGGCGCCGCCGACAACGGCGGTCCCGCGTTCGGCCCCGAGTTGCAGGGCTTCAACTATCCGGCGCCGGTCCAGCAGTACGACTTCACCTCGCAAGGCGTGGCGCTGCATATGGCGTACATGGACATCAGGCCGGCGCGCGCCAATGGCCGCACGGCGGTGTTGCTGCACGGCAAGAACTTCTGCGCGGCGACCTGGGAAACGACGATCCGGCGCCTGAGCGACCACCGCTGACGGCATCCGCCGCTACGAGCAGTCGACCTACTACGCAGGCCAATGGCGCGCGGACTATGAACCGTGGGTACAGATGCTGGCGGGGATGTACCGTGGCCCCGGCAAACAGATCGTCGCGTGGAATTCCGCGTTGCTGTACGACATGATTTATACGCAGCCGGTGGTGTACGAACTGGGCCAGTTGACGATGCCGACACTGCTGCTGATCGGTCAGAAGGACACCACGGCGATCGGCAAGGATGTCGCGCCGCCCGAGGTGCGCGCGAAGATCGGCCATTATCCGGAACTGGGCAAGGCCACCGCGAAGGCGATTCCGCACGCGACGCTCGTCGAATTCGCGACGTTGGGACATGCGCCGCAGATGCAGAACCCGCAGGCGTTTCATCAGGCGCTGCTTGACGGCCTGGCGGCGGTGCCGGCGAATCGCTGAGCCCGGACTCGAGCGTGGATGCGGACTCGGGCGATCAACGAGAAGAAGGGCGGCCGCGAGCCGCTCTTTTTGTTACTTGCTGCCGATCAATTCCTCGCGCACTTGCGCGGCGATTTCGAACGAGCGCAGGCGGGCTGCGTGATCGTAGATTTGCGCGGTCAGGATCAACTCGTCCGCGCCGGTTTGTTCGATCACCGACAGCAGGCCTTCGCGGACCGCATCGCGATCGCCGAGCACCGTGCAGGCGAGCGAATGCGCGACGCTATTCAACTCCATTTCCGCTGCTTCGAGCCGGTCGACCGGCGGCTGCAACTGGCCGGGCGTTCCGCGGCGCAGGTTGACGAACTGCTGTTGCAGCGAGGTGAAGAGACGCTGCGCTTCGGCGGCGGTATCGGCGGCGAACAGATTGACGCCGACCATGGCGTAGGGTTTATCGAGCGACGCCGACGGCCGGAATTGCGCGCGATAGAGCCGCAGCGCGGTGAGCATGTGATCGGGCGCGAAGTGCGACGCGAACGCGAACGGCAGACCGAGCGCCGCGGCGAGTTGCGCGCTGTAGAGCGATGAACCGAGCAGCCACAGCGGCACATGCAGACCGGCGCCCGGCACGGCGCGAATGCGTTGGCCCGGCACGGGGTCGGCGAAATAGCGTTGCAGCTCGACGACGTCGTCGGGGAACGACTCCGCGCTATTTTGCAGATCGCGGCGCAGCGCGCGGGCGGTGGTCTGATCGGTCCCGGGCGCGCGGCCGAGGCCCAGGTCGATGCGATCCGGATAGAGCGAGGCGAGGGTGCCGAATTGTTCCGCGATGACGAGCGGAGCGTGGTTGGGCAGCATGATGCCGCCGGAGCCGACGCGGATTTTCCGGGTGCCGCCGGCGACGTAGCCGATTACCACGGAGGTGGCGGCACTGGCGATGCCGGTCATGTTGTGGTGTTCCGCCAGCCAGTAGCGGTGGTAGTTCCAGGCTTCCGCATGCCGCGCCAGGTCCAGGGTGTTTTTGAAGGCTTCAGCTGGGGTGGCGCCTGCGGTGACCGGCGATAGGTCTAGTACCGAGAAGGGGATCATGTTCTGTTCAATGGCTATTTTTTGCGCTTTCGCGCGATGGGGCATTGTGGCAAAGGTTTTGATTTCTTGCCGATCGCCTGGTGATGTCCACGTTCGTGGAAAGGGTTTGTTGCGCGTAGCGGTTGGGGTTTTTTGCCTACGGCGTTGGTGTTGGTCTGTGTGCTTGGGGTGGTGGCCTTTCCTTGAATTGTTATTGGTCTGTGTGCCTACGGTGGTGGCCTTTCCTTGATTTGTTATTGGTCTATTAGCGTTCCCCCTGTGCGGGGGAGCACCTACTTTTCTTTGCCGGCCGCAAAGAAAAGTAGGCAAAAGAAAGCGGCTCACACCGCTAATTCTTAAGCGGGTCCCCTGGCTTGGAGGAGGTAGTGGAGCATCTGGAATCGGTGTTCTCGCACATTCGGCGTGAGTGACAAGGCAGTCATCCTTCCGGCGGCGCTACGCGCGCCGTAGCGGTACTTCACAAAACCGTCGGTCGTCTCCGTGTCCGTGGTTATCCAGGCGTAGCGGCTTGTCTTCGCTGTGCTAGCGACGTTGCCGTGCCTGCGGTTGTTCAGGCGTAAGGGCTTGCCTTTGCTGCGCTCGCGTAATTCGCGGCTGCGTTTCGCTCGGTGAAGTGGCCCGCACTTCCACAACTGCGTTTCGTTCAGCGAAGTGGTCCGCATGTCCACAACTCAGCGCTTTGCCGAGGCGAAGCAGATGGCCACCACCGAGTCAAAGCGAAGCCACGGGTTTCCCTGGCAGACCATTCCGGCGAGTACGCAGTGCGAGGCGGGAAGAATGACGCCGGAGGCGCCAATTTGCAATCGGTGTTGAGAAGTACCGCTACGGCGCGCGTAGCGCCGCCGGAAGTATGACTGCCTTGTCACTCGCGCCGAATGTGCGAGAAAACCGATTCCAGATGCTCCACTACCTCCTCCAAGCCAGGGGACCCGCTTAAGAATTAGCGGTGTGAGCCGCTTTCTTTTACCTACTTTTCTTTGCGGCCGGCAAAGAAAAGTAGGTGCTCCCCCGCACAGGGGGAACGCTAATAAACCAATATCAAATCAAGGAAAGGCCAACACCGCAGGCACAACAACCAAAGCGCCGAGCAGGCAAAAAAAACCAAAAACCGATACATGCAAACCCGATATAGATATGGCCGATCAATAGTTAACAACTGCATGTAGCGCTGCTACCTTAAACCCCTCGAGCAGAGCAGCACCCGCAGCAGCAAAAGCAAGCAAAAGCGAGCAAGAGAAAGCAAAAGAAAGCCACCGCCCCGCCGGGCAAAAAAACCACCTGGGAGACACTAAAGTGTCAATCGAATTCATCGGCATGATCCAGACCCGCAAGGTGTCTGAAACCCACGCGCCACAAGGCACAAGCATCGACATCAACTACATTGAACAATTCGCCCGCGCGCACGAAACAGCGGGCTTCAACCGCATCCTCGTGCCGCATCATTCGACGAGCTCCGACGCGCTCCTGACAGTAGCCCACGCCGCCGGCGTCACAGAAAAAATCCATTTCATGCTGGCCCACCGCCCGGGCTTCATCGCACCGACCCTCGCCGCGCGCCAATTGGCCACACTCGATCACTATTCAGGCGGCCGCCTGGCAGTCCACATCATCTCCGGCGGCGACGACGCCGAACAACGCCGCGATGGCGACTACCTCTCGCATGACGAACGCTACGCCCGCACCGACGAATACCTGCACATCCTGCGCCGCATCTGGACCGAAGATAAACCCTTCGATCACGCGGGCAAGTACTATCGCTTCGAACAAGGCTTCTCCGAAGTGAAGCCGGTCCAGCAACCGCATATCCCCGTGTACTTCGGCGGCGCCTCGGCGCCCGCGCTCGAAATCGCCGGCCGTCACGCGGATGTCTACGCGCTTTGGGGCGAATCGAAGGCGCAAGTGCGCGAACAGGTCACCCGCGTGCGCGCCGAAGCCGCCAGGCACGGCCGTACCGTGCGCTTCTCGGTATCGTTCAGGCCCATTCTCGCCGCCACCGAAGCCGCCGCCTGGGAACGCGCCGATCACATCCTCGAAGAAACCCGCCGGCTGCGCGCGGCTCAAGGGCTCGGCGTCGGCGGGCCGGCGCAAAGCGAAGGCGCGCGGCGTCTGCTGGCGGCGTCCGGTGAATCGGACCGCGTCGATGAACGCCTGTGGACCGGCATCGCCAGGGAAACCGGCGGGCGCTCGAATTCGACCGCCCTGGTCGGCACGCCAGAACAGGTCGCCGACACGCTCGCCGAGTATTACGCGCTCGGCGTGTCGACCTTCCTCGTGCGCGGCTTCGATCCGCTCGAAGACGCCATCGACTACGGCCGCGAACTGATTCCGGCCACCCGTGAACGGATCGCGCGCGTCGAGCGCGTGGCCGCCTGAACGGAGCCCCAATGACCGATCTGTTCATCGCAGTCTTAAACAATACGCCTGCGGGCAAGGCATCGACGCTCCAGCGCCACGAACCCATACGCCAATTCTGGTTCGACGACCTGCCACCGCGCGAAAACATCGCGGATGAACGCCGCCATCGGCAAGAACGCCTCGCCGTGGCGTTTCGTCTGTTCGCGCGCTACGGCTTCGATCAAGGGCTCGCCGGTCATATCACCGCACGCGATCCGGAATGGCCCGATCATTTCTGGATCAATCCGTTCGGCAAGCACTTCAGCCGCATCCGCGTGTCCGATCTGTTGCTGGTGAATGCGCAGGGCGAAATTGTTGTTGGCGAGGGGCCGTTGAATCAGGCGGCCTTCGCGATTCATGCGGCGATTCATGAGGCGCGCCCCGATGTGGTCGCGGCGGCGCACACGCATTCGCTTTACGGCAAAGCGTGGTCGACGCTCGGCCGAACGCTCGATCCGCTGACGCAAGACGCCTGCGCGTTCTATCAGGATCACGCGCTGTTCGACGATTTCCGCGGCGTCGTGCTCGATACCGATGAAGGCGCGCGTATCGCGGCGGCGCTGGGCGAACGTAAGGCGGTGATCCTGAAGAATCACGGCATCCTGACGGCCGGTCCGAGCGTCGAGGCTGCCGCATGGTGGTATATCGCACTCGATAACGCCTGCCACGCGCAATTGCTCGCCGAAGCCGCCGGCACGCCGCAAGCGATTCCACACGATGTCGCGACGCTCACGCACGAGCAGGTGGGCCGCCCAGGCGGCGCGCTGTTTGCGTTCGAAAGCCTGCTGGAAGGGCTTGTCGAAGCCGAGCCCGACGTACTGACCTGAGCGCCTCCCAACATGACCCAACGTTTCGACCCGCCGGTTTCGCTCCGGCGCCGCCGGCTTATGTCCGCGTTGCCGGCAGCGGCAACCGTGGCACTCCTCGGCGCAAGCACAAGCCTGGTTTCAACAGCAGCGCAAGCAGCATCGGCAGCAACCGGGAACACCGACTCGCACCTCGACCTCAGCAAGGTCCGTTTGCGTGTCGCGACTTACAAAGGCGGCGACGCCACGCTGCTGAAAACGGCTGGCCTCGCGGATACGCCTTACACCATCGACTGGTCCGAATTCCAGTCCGGCAACGCGATGATCGAAGCGATGAACGGCGGCTCGCTCGATATCGCCTCGGGCAGCGAGATTCCGCCGATCTTCGCGCGACTGCAAAACGCCCAGGTGCGCGTGATCGCCGTCTACAAGGACGACGTCAACAACCAGGTCGTGCTGGTGCCGAAGGACTCGACGATCCGTTCGATCGGCGATCTGAAAGGCAAGCGCGTCGGCTATCTGCGCGCGACCACCACGCATTACTACCTGCTGCGCATGCTCGAAGAAGCAGGGCTGTCGTTTGGCGATATCCAGGCGACGTCGCTCGCGCCGCGCGACGGTTTTGCCGCCTTCAATGCCGGTTCGCTCGATGCATGGGCGATCTACGGCTACAACGTGCCGCTTGCGATCTCGCAGGCGGGCGCGCGCGTGCTGAAAAACGCCAACGGTTATCTGTCCGGCAACTACCTGTACTACGGTCATCCGGCGGTGCTGGCCGACCCGCAACGGCGCGCTGCTTGCGCCGATCTGCTGGTGCGGCTGCAACGCGCCTGCACGTGGTTCGGCCAGCATCAGGATACGTACGCGAAGGTGTTGTCCGCTGAACTGCGCGTGCCGGAAGAAGCGATTCTGTCCTTGTATCGCAACCAGAGCCAGGCGCGCCGCATCACCGGCGTCACAGCGGCGGACATCGCCAGCGAGCAGCGGGTTGCCGATACCTTCGCACGCACGGCGGTGATCGACCGGCGCGTCGATGTCGCGCCGCTGTGGACCGACACCTTCAACGCCGCGCTCGCCCACGGCGCCTGAGCCGGCTTCCCCGATTTCTGTCAATCCTCCTGAACTTTCGATGACCCAAGCCTTAAGAGCGGAGCGACTGCGCACGTTCGTCGGCCGGATCGCGTCCCTTGTCGACGACGCCGTGCCCGAAGCGCAGCTCCTCGAATCCGGCGGCGCGCATCTGCGCGAACTGGTCGCCCACGACGACTGGTTGCCCGACGCCTTCGCGCAACCCGATCCCGAGCGCTATCAGCAGTTCCTGCTGTACGCGGATGCGCGGCAGCGTTTCTCGGTCGTCAGCTTTGTCTGGGGACCGGGGCAAGCGACGCCGGTGCACGATCACACCGTATGGGGTTTGATCGGGGTGCTGCGTGGCGCGGAAATTGCGCAGGATTATCGCGTCGCGCCAGGCGGCGAACTGATGGAAGCGGGCGCGCCGCGGCGTCTGGAAGCCGGTGCCGTGGACGCCGTGTCGCCGCGCACCGGCGATATTCATCGTGTACGTAATGCTTTTGGCGACCTTACGTCGATCAGCATTCACGTGTACGGTGCAAATATCGGCGCAGTGGTGCGCTCGGTTTATCCGGTAGGCGGCGGCCGTAAGAATTTCATCTCAGGCTACTCGAACGATATGTTGCCCAATATCTGGAATGTTTCAAAGGAGTTCCCGATCCCATGAGTTTTGCTACAGAGTTCCGTACCCTTTCATTCAAGGACGTGCGCCGCGCGCTGCTGGAGCGCCAGGAAATCGCGCTCGTCGACGTACGCGAGGAAGATCCGCATGCGCGCAGTCATCCGCTCTTCGCGGCGAACCTGTCGCTGTCCCGGCTCGAACTGGAAGCGCCGTTGCGCCTGCCGCGTTTCGCGCTGCCGATCGTCGTGCTCGATGACGGCGAAGGTCTCGCCGAACGCGCCGCGCGCCGTTTGAGCGAACTGGGCTATACCGATGTCGCCTTGCTTGAAGGCGGTCTGCAAGGCTGGCGTCAGGCTGGCGGCGAGCTGTTCCGGGACGTCAACGTGCCGAGCAAGGCGTTCGGCGAACTGGTCGAAAGCGAGCGGCATACGCCGTCGCTCGACGCACCGCACGTGCAGGCGCTGCTCGATCGCGACGCCGACGTGGTGGTGCTCGACGCGCGCCGCTTCGACGAGTACCAGACCATGAACATCCCCGGCAGCATCAGCGTGCCGGGCGCGGAACTGGTGCTGCGCGCGCGGCAGCTCGCGCCGGATCCCGCCACGCGCATCATCGTCAATTGCGCGGGGCGCACCCGCAGCATCATCGGCGCGCAGTCGCTGATCAATGCGGGTGTGCCCAATCCGGTCGCGGCGCTGCGCAACGGCACGATCGGCTGGACGCTCGCCGGTCAGCCGCTCGCGCACGGCAGCTCGCGCCGCTTCGATCCGGATATCGACGACGAAGTCCGCCTGGCCGCCGCCGACGCCGCGCGCAAGGTGGCGGATCGCGCGAAAGTGGGCCGCACCTCGCGTGACGAAGCGCGCCGCTGGGCCGACGAAGCGGTACGCACCGTCTATCGCTTCGACGTGCGCACGCCGGAAGAATATGAAGCGGGGCACGTGCCCGGTTTTCGCAGCGCGCCCGGCGGTCAGCTCGTGCAGGAAACCGACATGTTCGCGCCGGTGCGCGGCGCGCGCGTGATCCTCGCGGACAACGACGGCGTGCGCGCGAACATGAGCGCGTCGTGGCTCGCGCAGATGAACGTCGAGGTGTACGTGGTGGATGGCCTGGGCGCCGCCGACTTCGGCGAACGGGGCGCGGCGCCGGCTGCGCGGAATGCGCCTACACCGCCGGACGCCGACGAGATTTCGCCCGCCGAACTGGCGGCGCTGCTGCAAGCGCCCGGCACCGTCGTGCTCGATTTCACGACGAGCGCGAACTACGTGAAGCGCCATATTCCCGGCGCGTGGTATGCGATTCGCACGCAACTCGATGACGCCGTGCGCAAGCTGCCCGACGCGCAACGCTATGTAGTGACTTGCGGCAGCAGTCTGCTGGCGCGCTTTGCCGCGCCGGAGTTGGCCGCGTTGACGGGCAAGCCGGTGCAGGTGCTGAGCGGCGGCACGAACGCGTGGTTCGAAGCGGGCTTGCCGGTCGAAGGCGGCGAGACGCGGCTGGCTTCGCCGCGCATCGACCGCTACCGGCGTCCGTATGAAGGCAACGATAGCGCGCGCGAAGCGATGAACGCGTATCTGGAGTGGGAATACGGCCTCGTCGCGCAACTCGGCCGCGACGGCACGCACGGTTTTCACGTGATCTGACGTGGCGGCTTATTGAAGCTGGAGTCGAGCGCGGTTCAGGCCGCGCGCTGCGCGCGGCTTGCGCCGCTCAGCCAGAAATCATCTGCCAATTCGGCGTAAACGCGCTCTCGTCTAATTCCGCGGATGCGTTTAGATTGGCTGCACCTGGAAGGCTTATCGAGGGACCAGGGCGGCCAAACAAGCAGCGGTCTGCCATTCCGGCGATGGCGCAAGGTCGGAGATCAAGGTCTCTTACCGCTTCGCCTGGAACCGGGCCGCTGCGCGCCGTCCGCGGTGCTTCGCTTCGGGCGGCTTGTCTGCCGCCTCCACCGTTCGGTGACCGTACCGACCGGTATGGCGACGCTTTGCACAGCGTCGCCTTTTTGCGTCCGGGCCGCATTTTCCGGGATTTTTTCCCTCGCGTTTTCCTCGGCTGAGTCCACCCGCAGCAAACCGCGCCGCAAGGACGGACGCTTACGGCCTCCTTGCGGGCGGCGCTCGCGGTTTTGTCTGCACGCGGTTATCCTGTAGCACGCCCGAAAGAAGTCTCCGGCCCCGAAGGAAGTCCCCTTGGGGGATTGGGACACACTACACAACGGGATGCGTGCGCGTGACGCGTCCGCATTCGTACAGGAAACTTGCTGTGAGCCTCAAACTGCTTACCGTCGCCATGCTGAGCGGGTGTGTCACGCTGGCCGGCTGTGACGACCAACAGAGCGACCGCGCCGTGCAAAAACTCAAGGAATTTTTCAACGCCGTCAAGCCGGACGCGTTACTGCTCAGGAACATGACGCCCGGCGTCACGAACGAAGCGCAAGTGCGCGATCAGATGGGCAAGCCCGAAACCGAGCGGACGTTTACCGACGGCTCGAAGCGCCTCGAATATCCGCGCGGTCCGCAAGGGCTGAACACCTACATGGTCGACATCGACCGCGACGGCAAACTGCAAGCCATCACGCAGGTGCTCACCGCCGCCAACTTCGCGAAGGTCAGCATCGGCATGACCGAGGACGAAGTGCGCCGCCTGCTCGGCAAGCCGGGCGAAGTCGCCGTGTTTCCGTTGAAGCCGGAAACTGTATGGAGCTGGAAGTGGCGCGAGGGCGGCGTGACGGAAGAGGGTATTTTCAACGTGCACTTCGACGAGTTTCACAAGGTGTACACAACATCGCGCTCGGACGTGGTGCGCGGGCGATAGACGGGAACAGGCAGGAAAAAATGATACGTCGACGTCATTACAGCCGTATCGGGCTGGTGTTGGGAGGGGGCGCCGCGCGCGGCTGGGCGCATATCGGCGCGATTCGCGCGTTGCACGATGCGGGCATCAAACCGGATGTGGTGTGCGGCACGTCGATCGGCGCGCTGGTCGGCGCGGTCTATGCGAACGGCGATCTCGACTGGCTTGAGGAATGGGTCTCGCGGCTCACGTGGCAAACGGTGGTGCGTCTGCTCGATCTGCGTCTGTCGGGCGGCCTGTTGGGCGGGCGTAAAGTGATCCAGTTGTTCGCAGACAAATTCGACGGTCGCTCGATTGCGCAGTTGCACATACCGTTCGCGGCGGTCGCTACCGAACTCGATACGGGCCGCGAAAGCTGGTTGCAGGACGGCAGCGTGGTGGAGGCCGTGCGCGCGTCGATTGCGATTCCCGGGATTTTTACGCCGGTTTGGCACAACGGCGTGTGGCTGGTGGATGGCGGCTTGAGCAATCCGGTGCCGGTCTCGGTGGCGCGCGGCATGCGGGCGGACTGCGTGATCGCCGTCGATCTGAACAACGATATTCTGAACGGCCGCGATTTTGGCGGCGCGGTGGTCGATACGCCCGCGATCGATCCGACGGCACCGCCGCCTGTCGCCTTGCGGCGTAATGGCAAACCTTGGCCACGCTGGCTTGCCCCGGCTGAGGCACGCGGTGCCGACGATGTTCGGGTGCCGCCTGCACCGAGCGCGCGCGTGCCTTCGATGCTGAGCTCGATCGCGCAGAGCATCGATATCATGCAAGTGCGGATTACGCGGAGTCGTCTTGCCGGCGAACCGGCGGATATTCTGATTCAACCGCGGTTGGGGGGGATGGGGATTTTTGATTTCCATCGGGCCGCACCGGCGATTGAAGAAGGGCGCGCGGCGGTGGAATATATGCTGCCGGCGATTCGGGCCCGATTGGGGATTGATTAGTTTTTGCGTACGCGGCGCGATAGGCGAAACGCAGTCGAGCCTCAATCCGTCTATCGAAAAAGCGACCCGAAACTTGCTAAATCGCGGCGGCCCAAGCCGTGCGCGAGCCGGCTTACAAACCCGTATCCCCCGCAAAACCAAGCCCTAAGAGCCTCCAGCGGCACCAAACCGCGTCATGTTGCGACGCAACAAACCACCGGCCCTCTATTTGAGCAATTAATTTTCGCTTGCGAGACTCCGCGCCATGTCGGACGAGCCGGGCAAGGAGAGCAGCCGGCGCCGTCCCTGACATCCTCAATAAACCTGGATGGAGACGCGCGTGTTCCTTTACGGCTTTGGTCCGGTGTTGCTGGCCGGCACGATCCAGACGATCGAGTTGTCCGTCCTGTCGCTGGCAGCCGCCGTGCTGCTCGGCCTCGCGGGCGCGGCGGCGAAACTTTCGTTCAACCGCCCGCTGCGGGCGCTCGCGACCGGTTATACGACGCTGATCCGCTCGGTGCCCGATCTGGTCCTGATGCTGCTGCTGTTCTACAGCATCCAGATCGCGGTCAACAATCTGACCGATGCGCTCGATCTGCCGCAGTTCGATATCGATCCGTTCGTGGCTGGCGTGCTGACGCTCGGCTTCATCTACGGCGCGTATTTCACCGAGACCTTCCGCGGTGCGTTTCTCGCGGTGCCGCGCGGTCAGCTCGAAGCGGGCAGCGCGTATGGCATGAGCGGCGTGCGCGTGTTCACGCGCATCCTGTTTCCGCAGATGATGCGCTTCGCGCTCCCCGGCATCGGCAACAACTGGCAGGTGCTGGTGAAGGCTACCGCGCTGGTGTCGATCATCGGTCTTGCCGATGTCGTCAAGGCCGCGCAGGATGCCGGCAAGAGCACCTTCAACATGTTCTTCTTCATTCTGGTCGCCGCGCTGATCTATCTGGCGATCACCACTGCATCGAATCTCGTGCTGATCTGGCTCGAACGGCGTTATTCGATTGGCGTGCGGCACGCGGAGCTCTGACAGACCATGATCGACATCCTCAACCAATTCTGGCGCGCGTTCCTGTACTGGGACGGTCAGCGAATTTCCGGTCTCGCGGTGACGTTGTGGCTGCTGGTGACGTCGATCGGGATCGGCTTCGTGATGGCGATCCCGCTGGCGGTGGCGCGAGTCTCGAAGAAGCGCTGGCTGTCGACGCCGGTGCGTCTTTACACCTACGTGTTTCGCGGCACGCCGCTGTACGTGCAACTGCTGCTGATCTACACCGGCATGTACAGCCTTGAATTCGTGCGCTCGCATCAACTGCTGGACGCGTTTTTCCGCAGCGGTTTTCACTGCGCGATTCTCGCCTTTGCACTGAACACCTGCGCGTACACCACCGAGATTTTCGCCGGCGCGATCCGTTCGACCTCGCACGGTGAAGTGGAAGCGGCGCGCGCCTATGGCATGAGCGGCTTCACGATGTACCGGCGCATTGTGATACCGTCCGCGCTGCGCCGGGCGCTGCCGTTGTACAGTAACGAAGTGATCCTGATGCTGCATGCCACCACGGTCGCGTTTACGGCCACGGTGCCGGACATCCTGAAGGTGGCGCGCGACGTGAATTCAGCCACCTATCAGTCGTTCAACGCGTTCGGCCTCGCGGCGCTGATTTACCTGGTGGTATCGTTCGCGCTGGTGGCGTTGTTCCGGCGCGCCGAGCGCCACTGGCTCGGCTATCTGGCGGTACGTACGCATTGACGCATTGAGCTGGCGCGTTGGCATTGAGCGGCGCTTCCGACTCGCGCCGTCACGAAGATCGATCTGTATTTTCTCTGGGAGAGCATCTTGCTCCACACGACTCAAACCGAAGCTTGCAAGCTCGCCGTTCAGGACATCCACAAGCGCTATGGCGACAACGAAGTGCTCAAGGGCGTTTCGCTGAACGCGAACAAAGGCGACGTGATCAGCATCATCGGCGCGAGCGGGTCCGGCAAGAGCACGTTCCTGCGCTGCATCAATTTTCTGGAGCGGCCGAACGCCGGGCAAATCGTCGTCGACGGCGAAACGGTGAGGACGAAAACCGACCGCGCGGGCAATCTCGAAGTCGCCGATCATAAGCAGTTGCAACGCATCCGCACCAAGCTCGCGATGGTGTTCCAGCACTTCAACTTGTGGGCGCACATGAATGTGATCGAGAACATCGTCGAGGCGCCGATTCATGTGCTCGGTTTGTCGCGCCGCGAAGCCGAAGAGCGCGCGCGCGAGTATCTCGAGAAGGTCGGTCTCGCGCCGCGTCTGGAAAAACAGTATCCATCGCATCTGTCGGGCGGTCAGCAGCAGCGCGTGGCGATTGCCCGCGCGCTGGCGATGAACCCGGACGTGATGCTGTTCGACGAGCCGACTTCCGCGCTCGATCCCGAACTGGTCGGCGAAGTGCTGAAGGTGATGCAGAAGCTTGCCGAAGAAGGCCGCACGATGATCGTCGTCACGCACGAAATGGGTTTCGCGCGCAACGTGTCGAACCATGTGATGTTCCTGCATCAAGGCCGCACCGAAGAAGAGGGCTTGCCCGCCGAAGTGCTGAGCGCGCCACGCAGCGAACGGCTCAAGCAGTTCCTGTCCGGCAGTCTGAAGTAACGCGTGGCTCGCGCCTGCGCGTTTCACTGATCAGCGATGGCTCGCACGTCCAGCCCTGCACGCACCACCCAGGTTGCAATCGTCGCATTGCCGCCTGTGTCGATGTCGGGCGTCGGGCCGATTGTCGACGCGCTCAATCTCGCCAACGAAATCGACGGCCGCGCGCTGTACCGCGTGCAGGTGTGTTCATGGGACGGCCGCGCGGTGCCGCTCGCGGGCGGCGCGCAATGGCCGGCCGATGCCGCATTCGGCGATGCGATCTCGTGTGACTGGCTGATCGTCGTCAGCGAGCGGTTTCAGCAATTCGCCGATTACCGCCTGTTTCTGGCGAGTTTGTCGCGCGTCGGGCAGCGCACGCCGCTCGTCACCGGCATTCATCACGGCGTCTGGTGGCTGGCGATGGCGGGACAGTTGTCCGGCTATCGCGTGAGCGTCAACTGGGAAACCTATCAGCAGTTCTCCGAGCAGTTCGAGCGCTCGATCGTCACCCAGCAGATCTTCGAAATCGACCGTGATCGCGCGACGTGCGCGGGCGGTCAGGCAACGGTCGACTTCATGCTGGCGATGATCGGCCGCGATCACGGCCCCGAACTGGCGGACCGGATCGCCGATACGCTCGGCGTAGGCGTGTTGCGCGCGGGCGAGGAGCGTCAGCGGATTCCGTTCGTGACCGCGCCGGGCGAGCGCCATCCGCGGTTGAACGACGCGCTGCTGCTGATGGAGGCAAATATCGAAGATCCGCTCACCACCGATGAGATCGCCGGCCTGGTCGGCGTCTCGCGGCGGCAGCTGGAGCGCCTGTTTCGCCAGTATCTCGGCTCGATGCCGTCCAAGTACTACCTGGGGCTGCGGCTTTCGAAAGCGCGCACGCAATTGCAGCGCACCAGCAAATCGGTGGTGCAGATCAGTCTCGCGTGCGGATTTTCGTCGGCGGCGCACTTTTCGAATGCGTATCGCGAACGCTTCGGTGTCACACCGCGCGAGGATCGTCGTAACTGGATCGACAAGCAGACCGGCGCGACGGGCGCCGCGGCGAGCGAGCCGCGGCCCGGCGCGTTGATCGAGCGGCCCGATCGAGCCGGGTAATCTGGATAAGCAGGCGCAATGAGCGGTGCAAATCAGCGCCGTACGCGGCATGCCCGCCCGGAAGCTCATAGAAAGCGTCGCGTATGCGCAAGACGTATCGCGTGCGGTTTCCTACACTACGTGTATTACCTCTCACCTGTAACGAGGATTTGCCATGAACGACCTGACTGTGACACGCCAGACCTTCGACGAAGTCATGGTGCCGGTGTTTTCGCCCGCCGCCTTCGTACCGGATCGCGGTCTCGGCTCGCGTGTCTGGGATACGCAGGGCCGCGACTATATCGACTTCGCCGGCGGTATCGCCGTCACCGCGCTCGGTCATGCGCATCCTGAACTGCTGAAGGTGCTGCACGAACAGGGCGGCAAGCTGTGGCACATCGGTAACGGCTACACCAACGAGCCGGTGCTGCGCCTCGCCAAACGCCTCGAAGACCTGACCTTCGCCGACCGCGCATTCTTCGCCAACTCGGGCGCGGAAGCCAACGAAGCGGCGCTGAAGCTGGCGCGCCGCGTCGCATTCGAGCGTCATGGCGCGGATAAATTCGAAATCGTCTCGTTCACGCAATCGTTCCATGGCCGCACGTTCTTCACCGTGAGCGTGGGCGGCCAGCCGAAGTATTCGGAAGGCTTCGGCCCGGTGCCGGCCGGCATCACCCATCTGCCGTACAACGATATCGAAGCCGCGAAGAAAGCGATCGGCGCGCAAACCTGCGCAGTGATCGTCGAGCCGATCCAGGGCGAAGGCGGCGTGATTCCCGCCGATCCGGCCTTCCTGCTCGCCTTGCGCGAGGCTTGCGATCAGCACGGCGCACTGCTGATTTTTGACGAAGTACAAACGGGGGTGGGCCGCAGCGGCCATTTCTATGCGTACCAGGACACGGGCGTGACGCCGGACATCCTGACCACCGCGAAGGCGCTCGGCAACGGTTTCCCGATCGGCGCGATGCTGACCACCAACGAACTGGCTGCTTACTTCAAGGTCGGCGTGCACGGCACGACATACGGCGGCAATCCGCTGGCGTCGGCGATTGCGGAGAAGGTGGTCGAACTGGTCAGCGATCCGCGGCTGCTGGAAGGCGTGCATTCGCGCAGCGAAGCGCTGAAGGGGCAGCTTGCGAAGCTCAACGAGCGCTTCGGCATCTTGAAGGAAGTGCGCGGCAAGGGGCTGCTGATCGGCGCGGAATTGACCGACGCGTTCAAGGGCCGCGCGAAGGACTTCGTCACGGCGGCCGGCAATCACGGCGTGATCATGCTGATGGCGGGTCCGGACGTGTTGCGCTTTGTGCCGTCGCTGATTATTCCGCTCGACGACATGTATGAAGGCTTTGCGCGTCTGGCGAAGGCGATCGACGAAGTGGTCGGCGCAACCGCTGAAGCCCCGGCTCGTTAATCGGGCATCACATTCAATCAGGAACGACGATGCTCTTCGTACGCCCCGGCCGCCTCGCCGATCTCGATGCGCTCGAACACATGGCGCGCACCGCGCAACCGGTGCTGCATTCGTTGCCGCACGACCGGCGTGCACTCGAAGCGCGCGTCGCGTTGTCGGAAGACTCGTTTCGCGCGGACGTCGATTTTCCGGGCGAGGAGTTCTATCTGTTCGTGCTCGAGGATGCGCAAAGCGGCAAGCTGATGGGCACGGCGAGCATCGTCGCCGCGGCCGGTTATTCAGATCCGTTCTACGCGTTTCGCAACGACGCGCTGATTCATGCGTCGCGCGAGTTGCACGTGAATCGCAAGATTCACGCGCTGACCATGTCGCACGAGTTGACCGGCAAGAGCCGCCTTGCCGGCTACTACATCGATCCGTCGCTGCGTGGCGATGCGGCCGCGCATCTGATGTCGCGGGCGCGGATGATGTACATCGCCGCCAATCGCAAACGCTTCACGCCCGAGGTGTTCTCGCTGCTGCTCGGCGTCACCGACGATGCGGGCGTGTCGCCGTTCTGGGAAGCGGTGGGGCGCAAGTTCTTCGGCCGCGACTTCGCCGACATCGAAATCGAATCGGGCGGCCGCAGCCGCACCTTTATCGCCGAAGTGATGCCGACCTATCCGGTCTACGTGCCGTTGCTGCCGGAAGCGGCGCAACGCGTGCTCGGCGAACCGGATTCGAAGGCGCTGCTCGCGTATGAGATCCACCTTGAAGAAGGCTTCGAGACCGACCGCTTTATCGATATTTTCGATGCGGGTCCGGTGCTGACCGCGCAAGTGGATCGCAGCGCGTGCGTCACGCGCAATGAAACGCGCGTGGTGCACGAGGCCGGCGCAGCAGCGGCCGGCTCGACGTATCTGATCGCGCATAACGGCGCCGACGGCGAATTCCGCTGCGTGCTGGGCGAGCTGTCGGCCGGCAAGGAAACCGGCGCGCCGTTGCCGCACACGGCGCGCGCCGCGCTCGGCGTGCAGGAGGGCGACGCGGTGCGCTGCGTGCCGCTGCACCAGCCGTATCAGGAAGCATCTTCGGGAGACGCACAATGATCGTCGTTCGCGTTGTGCAACGAGGCGATGTGGACGCGCTGATGGCGCTCGCCCAGGAGACCGGCCCGGGTCTCACCACCTTCAAGCCGGATCGCGAGGCACTCGCGGCACGCGTCGAACGCGCGCGCCGCACGATGGAAGACAAAGCGGCGCCACACGAAGCGGGTTACTTCTTCGTGATGGAAGACACCGAGACCGGCGACGTGGCCGGCGTGTGCGGGATCGAAACCGCGGTGGGCCTGCAACAGCCGTTCTACAACTATCGCGTCAGCACGGTGGTGCACGCGAGCCAGGATCTCGGCATCTGGACGCGCATGCGCGCGCTGAACATCTCGCACGATCTGACCGGCTATGCCGAAGTGTGCTCGCTGTTTCTGAGCCCGCGTTATCGCACGAGCGGCGTGGGCGGCTTGCTGTCGCGTTCGCGCTTCATGTTTCTCGCGCAGTTTCGCGAGCGCTTTCCAGAGCGTCTGTGCGCGGAATTGCGCGGCCATTTCGACGCGGACGGCACCTCGCCGTTCTGGCGCGCGGTCGGCTCGCATTTCTATCAGATCGATTTCAACGCAGCGGACTATCTGAGCTCGCACGGCCGCAAGGCGTTTCTCGCCGAACTGATGCCGCGCTATCCGGTGTACGTCGAGTTGTTGCCGGAAGAGGCGCAGCAAAGCGTCGGCCTCACGCATAGCGACACGATTCCGGCGCGCCGCATGCTCGAAGCGGAAGGGCTGCGCTACGAGAACCACGTCGATATTTTCGATGCCGGTCCGGTGCTCGAATGCCATATCGCCGACTTGCGCACCGTGCGCGAAAGCGTGGTGGTACCGGCGGAGATCGGCGTGTCGAATGCGCCGGCCGATGGGCCGAAGTCGATGGTGTCGAATACGTCGCTGGGCGATTTTCGCGTCGGCGTGTTAGCGGGCCTGCCGGAAAACGGCGTGTTCCGGCTGAGCGCTGCGGAGGCAGCCGCACTCGACGTGAAGGCAGGCGACCCGGTTAGGGTGCTGCCGCTGAAACACAAACAAGGATGATCATGAGCAAGCTTTTCATCGACGGCGAATGGGCCGCCGGCACAGGACCCGCATTTGCGTCGCACAACCCGGGCACGGGCGCGACCGTTTGGGAAGGCAACAGCGCGTCGGCGGACGACGTCGATCGTGCGGTGCGCGGCGCACGCCGCGCCTTCGCGGCGTGGTCGGCATTGAGCCTCGACGAACGTTGCGCCGTGGTGCGCCGCTTCGCCGCGCTCGTGACCGAACGCAAGGAGGCGCTGGCCGAAGCGATCGGCCGCGAGACCGGCAAGCCGCTGTGGGAAGCGCGCACGGAAGCCGCGTCGATGGCGGCGAAGGTCGAGATTTCGATTCAGGCGTACAACGAACGCACCGGCGAAAAACGTTCGGCGATGGCCGACGGTACCGCTGTGCTACGGCATCGTCCGCATGGCGTGGTCGCGGTGTTCGGGCCGTATAACTTCCCCGGGCATTTGCCGAACGGGCATATCGTGCCGGCGTTGATCGCCGGTAACGCCGTGGTGTTCAAGCCGTCGGAGCTGGCACCGGGCGTGGCCGCTGTCACCGCGCAGATCTGGCGCGATGCGGGCTTGCCCGCGGGCGTGCTGAACGTCGTGCAGGGCGAGAAAGAGACCGGCATTGCACTGGCGAATCACCGGCAGATCGACGGCTTGTTCTTCACCGGCAGCTCGGATACGGGCACGTTGCTGCACAAGCAGTTCGGTGGCCGTCCGGAAATCGTGCTGGCGCTGGAGATGGGCGGCAACAATCCGCTCGTGATCGGGCCGGTAGCCGATCTCGACGCGGCCGTGCATCACACGATCCAGTCGGCGTTTCTGTCGGCCGGGCAGCGCTGCACCTGCGCGCGGCGCATTTTCGTGCCGAACGATGCGTTCGGCGACCGCTTTATCGAACGCCTCACCGAGGTCACGTCGCGCATCAGCGTCGGCGAATACAACGCCGATCCGCAGCCGTTCATGGGCGCGGTGATCTCGGCGCGCGCCGCTTCGCGTCTGGTCGCGGCGCAGGAGCGTTTGCTCGCCGACGGCGCGAAATCGTTGCTGACGATGGAGCAGCGCGATCCGACACTCGGCTTCGTTACGCCCGCCATTCTCGACGTGACCGCAGTACGCGATCTGCCCGACGAAGAGCATTTCGGGCCGTTGGCGCAAATCATCCGCTACGGCACCTTCGACGAAGCGCTGGAACAAGCCAACGACACCGAGTTCGGCCTGTCCGCCGGCTTGCTGGCCGACGACGAAGCACGGTGGACGCATTTCCAGCGCACCATCCGCGCGGGCATCGTCAACTGGAACCGGCCGACCAACGGTGCGTCGTCGGGCGCGCCGTTCGGCGGTCCGGGGCGTTCGGGCAATCACCGGCCGAGCGCGTACTACGCCGCCGACTACTGCGCGTATCCGATGGCTTCCGTCGAAAGCGCGCAACTGCACATGCCCGCGAGCGTTTCGCCGGGCCTTCAATTCTGAGGATCGACGATGCAAGCCACTGAAGCCAATTTCGACGGCCTGGTCGGCCCGACCCACAACTACGCCGGGCTTTCGTTCGGCAACGTCGCGTCGCAGAACAACGAGAAGTCGATTGCGAATCCGAAAGCGGCGGCCAAACAGGGCCTGCGCAAGATGAAGCAGTTGGCCGACCTCGGCTTTCATCAAGGCGTGTTGCCGCCGCAGGAGCGTCCGTCGATGCGCCTGCTGCGCGAACTCGGATTTTCCGGCGACGACGCGACGGTGATCGCGCGCGTCGCCAAAGACGCGCCCGAGTTGCTGGCCGCCGCGAGTTCCGCCTCGGCGATGTGGACGGCGAATGCCGCGACTGTCAGTCCCTCGTCCGATACGCGCGACGGCCGCGTGCACTTCACGCCGGCCAATCTGTGCAGCAAGCTGCATCGCGCGATCGAACATGAATCCACGCGCCGCACGTTGCGGGCGATCTTCAACGATGCTGACCGGTTCGCGGTGCATGAGGCCTTGCCCGGCACGCCCGCACTCGGCGACGAAGGCGCGGCGAACCACACGCGTTTTTGCGCGGAATATGGCACACGTGGCGTCGAATTCTTTGTGTACGGCCGCAGCGAATATCGCCGCGGACCGGAGCCGAAGCGCTTCCCGGCACGGCAAACCTTTGAAGCGAGCCGCGCGGTCGCGCACCGTCACGGTCTCGAAGAAGCGGCCACCGTGTACGCCCAGCAAAACCCGGACGTGATCGACGCGGGCGTGTTCCATAACGACGTGATCGCGGTCGGCAATCGCAACACGCTGTTCTGCCATCAGCAGGCGTTCGTCGAGCAGGGCGCGGTATACGACGAACTGCGCACCAAGCTCTCGGGACTGAAGGCCGAGTTCAACGTGATCGAAGTGCCCGATGCACAAGTGAGCGTGTCCGATGCCGTCACGTCGTATCTGTTCAACAGCCAGTTGCTGACGCGCCCGGACGGCAAGCAGGTGTTGGTAGTACCGCAGGAATGCCGCGAGAACGCACGCGTGGCCGCGTATCTGGATCATCTGACATCGCACACCGGCCCGATCGACGACGTGCTCGTGTTCGATCTGCGCGAAAGCATGAAGAACGGCGGCGGTCCGGCGTGTTTGCGTTTGCGCGTGGTGCTGAACGATGCCGAGCGCGCGGCGACGACGCCGGGCGTGTGGATCGACGACAATCTGTTCGGCCGCCTCGATACGTGGATCGAAAAGCATTATCGCGACCGTCTCGCGCCGGCCGATCTGACCGATCCGCAATTGCTCGCCGAGTCGCGCACCGCGCTCGACGAACTGACGCAGATTCTCGGTCTGGGTTCGCTGTATGACTTCCAGCGCTGAGCGAGGCATGCCGGCTGCGATGCTCGACGATTTCCTCGCGTACACGTTGGCGGGCAAGCGGCCCGCCGCGCATGACGCAGAAGGCGCGTGCGCGAACGGCGTGCGCTGGCGCTGGCTCGATGACGGGGTTCTGCAGATGGAACCCGCGGAACCCGCAGCTCGGGAGCCGGGCACACGCAGCGTGCTCGCGTCTGCCGGCGTGCACGGCGACGAGACCGCGCCGATCGAACTGCTGTCGTATCTCGTGCGCGATATTGCGCAAGGCGGCGCTGCGCTGACTTGCCGCTTGCTGGTGATTCTCGGCAACGTCGACGCGATGCGCGACGCGTGCCGTTATCGCGACGACGACCTGAACCGCCTCTTCAGCGGACGTCATGCGCAGGTGCCGCACAGTCACGAAGCACCGCGCGCCGCGGCGTTGGAACGCGCGGCGACGCAGTTCTTCGCCGAGGCATCGGCTGAACGTGGCGCGCGCTGGCATATCGACATGCACACGGCGATCCGCGCCTCCGCGTTTGAGCAGTTTGCGCTGCTGCCGCATACGGGGCTGCCGTTTTCGCGCGCGATGTTCGAGTGGCTCGGCGAGGCACGCATCAGCGCGGTACTGCTCCACACGACCAGGGGCAATACCTTTTCGCATTTCACCGCGCAAGCGTGCGGCGCCGAGGCGTGTACGCTGGAACTCGGCAAAGTGCGTCCGTTCGGCCAGAACGATCTGACGCGATTTGCGGGCGCGGACGAAGCGTTGCGCCATCTGCTGGCCGGTACCGGCGGTGCAAAGGGTGGTGCAAAGGCAGCGCTGCCGCGTGCCTTCACTGTGATCGATCAGATCACCAAGCAAAGCGATGCATTCGAATTGCGGGTTGCCGCGGACGTACCGAACTTCACGCCGTTCGTGAAGGATACGGTGCTCGCCTGTGACGGCGACTATCGTTATGTCGTGCGTCGCGACGAGGAACGCATCGTGTTTCCGAACTCGACGGTCAAGCCGGGCTTGCGCGCCGGCTTGATGGTGGTCGAGACGACCCAGGACACGCTGTCGAGACTTGTGTAGTCGCGCGGTAGGTGATGAGACGTCGCGCGCCTTGACGCGCATTTGTTTGCCTGAGCGCGACACGAAATTGCACCTTTATGTGCGCCGTGCCGGCTTCGCCAAACGAGGCATACGCAGACGCGCCCGCCAGGCATGCACTGCGAAGCCTGTACAATCGCGCCCTCGCGGCTGTTGCGCTGCACCACACCGGCCGCACGAGTTTGAATCGCAATTTTGGCGCGGCAATCATGCCTGCCGGATTCGACTCAGTCTTATTCAATACCGTAGAGGAACACCCGTAATGAAGATGAATTGGCGAAACACGGCTGCGCTCGCGCTGTTCGCGGCGGCAACGGTAGCGGCAGGCGCCGCATCGGCAGCGGATATCAAGGAAGTGCGCTTCGGCGTCGAGGCGTCGTACGCGCCGTTCGAATCGAAGTCGGCGTCCGGCGAGCTGCAAGGTTTCGATATCGATGTCGGTAACGCCGTGTGCGCGAAGCTGAAGGCGAAATGCGTGTGGGTCGAGAATTCGTTCGATGGCCTGATCCCGGCGCTGCAGGCGCGCAAGTTCAACGCGATCAACTCGGACATGACGATCACCGAGCAACGCCGTCAGGCGGTCGACTTCACCGATCCGATCTATACGATCCCGAATCAGATGATCGCGAAGAAGGGCAGTGGCCTGCTGCCGACGCCGGCTTCGCTCAAGGGCAAGCACGTCGGCGTGTTGCAGGGCACGATTCAGGAAGCTTATGCGAAGGCGCGCTGGGCTCCGGCCGGCGTCGACGTCGTGCCGTATCAGACGCAGGACCAGATCTACGCCGACCTCGCATCGGGCCGCCTCGATGCCGCGTTCCAGGACGCGGAAGCTGCGTCGAAGGGTTTTTTGAAGAAGCCGCAAGGCGCCGGCTTTGAATTCGCCGGTCCGGCTGTCTCCGACGAAAAGCTGCTCGGCGCGGGCGTGGGCTACGGCGTCCGCAAGGGCGACAAGGCACTGAAGGATGCGCTCAACCAGGCGCTCAAGGAATTGAAGGCGGACGGCACGATCGACCGCTTCGCCGCGAAGTACTTCGACGTGAAGGTTGTGTTGAAGTAAATCGTGGGTTGCGTTGTCCGCTGTATGCAAACCGGCCGCCTGCGCGGCCGGTTTGCATTTCGGCTGTCGTCTGATCTGTATAGCTAAGTAAATAAAAAACGGCGCAGACGGCCGTTGTCCTGATCGCTCGGTGCGCTGCCGTGCAGAATGCGTCGCCGCTTGAAACTACCTCAGATAATCGAACACGACTTCGCCGAGGCCGAGCGTCAGGTCGGCAATCAGATGCCGTGCCTCGACGACTTCGAGCACCGGCAAAGCGGCGACCGGCGCCAGCGCGTGCGGCGCCAGTTCGAGCGCGGCCGGGCCGGTCCATGCGCCTTTCAGGTCGATGTCTTGCAGGTAGTAGCGCACCAGTTCGCAAATGCGCGGCGTGCCGTCCACGTGCGGAATCACTTTCAACAGGAAGTTCGGCGCTTCGAGGCGTTTTTTCTGCTGCGCCAGATCGAGCTGCCGATGCTTGTAGCCCATCGTGCCGGTGGCGATGCGCACCGGGCCGTAGTCGAGCGTGCCGACCAGCGTGTCCGTGTGCACTTCGAGCGCCGGCTTGGCGAGCTTCTTCGGAAAACCCCACAACTCGCGGCCACCGGCAATAGGGGGATGGTCATCCAGATACATCGCCAGCGTGTAGCTACCCGCAACGCCGTTGTACGACACCGGGATCACCTGGCCGCTTTCCGTGTAGTCGCCGAAACCGGTCGAATCCGGCATGCGAATGAATTCGTAATGTACCAACGGCTCGCCGATTTCCAGCGGCTCGGGCACGACGGCCCGTAGTTTGTCCGGATCGGTGCGGTAGGTGATGATCAGAAATTCCCGATCAGTGAACCGATACGGGCCCATCGGAAACGCCGGGCTCGTGATCGGCATCGCGAAGGCATTTGAAAGCACGCTTTTGACGTCCATGGTTTTCCTTGGTGGTTGAAGACCGGGGTAGCACAGGTGGAACGCTTTTGCATCGCACAACAGTATCGTCGATTCCTTCCCGGCTTTCAGGGAGGCCGGCACGCAATTATTTCGAGATATTGCTGCATCGCGGTGTCCGCGCGCGGCGGCCTGAGCTAAAATCGCCGGGCGCCCGTAGCCGGCGCCGCGCGGCGCCGCGAGCCTCGGGGGGTGGGCGCGCCGTCAGCGGAAATCAAAATACAGCAGCATGCGCCAGGGCGGCGCTCAGCGGGGACCGGAATGACCACCATCGCAATCGAGAATTCGGGCCGGACGGGTGTTGCGCCGGATGGCGCGGACGACGCGCAATTGAACGCCAGTTGTGCCCGTCAGCCGATCCTGAATCGGGACGGCATGCTATGCGGATATGAGATCAAGGTTGCGCCGGATCTGCCGGCCGGCAACTTGAGCGCGGCAACGGCCGGCGCCGCCGATGCAGTCTCGAATGCAAACGCGAACGCCGACGCCTTGCCGGGCCGCGAGCCCGAGCCGGCGAAACAGGTGGCGCGAGCCGTCATTCGCGGTCTGCTCCAGAGCAACGTGCGCGGCGCGCTCACCGGGCATCCCGCCTACGTGGACGTGAGCCGCGACATGCTGTTCGACGACTCGATCAGGCACCTGCCCACTGACCGCTTCATGTTCGAACTGTCGTCCGCGCTCGAAGTCGACGAGGCGTTGATCGCGCGGATCGTCGAGCTGCATGGGCGGCGTTATCGCTTCGTGCTCGATGAAGTGACCCAGCCCAACGAGACGTTCGCGCGGCTGCTGCCTTATGCGGATGTCGTCAAGATCGATTTCACGCGCGCCTCGAGCGCGCTGTTGCCCAAGCTGAGCAGCGTACTCAAGTCCGCGGGCAAGCTGTTGATCGCAGCGGGCATCGATGCGCCGGCCGATTTCGAAACGACGCATGAATTGGGCTTCGACCGTTTCCAGGGCTATTTCTTCGCGCGTCCCCAGACCTCGATGACGCGGCGTGTCAGCGCGCCACGGCACGCCTTGCTGAACCTGCTGCAACTGCTGGCGGGCGAGCCGACCGTCGCGCAACTCGAAGCCGAACTCAAGCTGAACCCGGTGCTGGTGATGCATCTGATGAAGCTCGCGAATTCGAGCGGGCTGGCGGTCGGCCACAAGGTGACGACGCTGCGTGAAGCGATCAATGCGACCGGCACCGATCGGATCGCGCGCTGGACGCAGTTGCTGCTGTACGCGGACGGCCGCAAGGTCGCGCTGGAAGACGACCCGTTGCTGCAACTGGCGGCGACCCGCGCGCGCTTCATGGAACTGGCGATCGCGCGCTTGCCCGAAGCCGGGCGTGACGAAGCCGACGCGGCGTTTCTGACCGGCGTGTTTTCGTTTGTCGATGCGGTGTTTGGCGGCTCGCTCGAGAGCACGTTGAATGTGCTGACGCTGTCGCGGCCGATCCAGGCGGCGATTTTGCATCGCGAGGGCGTGCTGGGGATGTTGCTGAACGCAGTTGAAGCGCTGGAGCGGGGCGCCTGGGATGAAATCGGTACCCTTTGCGCGCGCTTGCAGCCGCTGACGGTGGAAGAGGTCGCGCAGCTTGGCCTGGCGGCAGGGGCGTGGGCCGGGACCGCGGATCGGAGCGCGGAGGGACTGGAGCGGATCGAGGATTGAGTTGGCGCGGCGTAACTGACGCGATGGTGAGGATAATGCGCGGTGCGCGACGGCAGCATCAGCTGCGTCGCCTGAGTCAGGCCGCGAGTTTCGGTAACCTGGTCGGCCACCTCGATTCAGGGCAAATGCGGGAGAATTGAAGCACCGTGATCAACGATCACGCCACGTCTTCACATCGTCTCCATTTCCTGCATTTGCCCCTGGGCGAAAAAACGTCCTAACTCCCTGGCCAGTTCGTTCAGCGCGCCCATCTCTTTCTGTGAGATCCGGCGCGGCTCCTGGGTATCCGACCAGTCGCCGTACAGTAGCGCCACGGTCTTCTCGGTCTCGTCGACCACCGGCAGCAGCACGAACGCGCGCGTGTCGTCGAACGAGCGGCGGAACCACTCGGGCAACCGTGCGACCATCTTCGGATCGTGCGCGTTCTCGATGAAGATGCCCACCGAGTTCGCTATCGCGAGATGAAATACGTCGGGCTCGAAGGCGGTGTTGAACGACAGCTTCGGCAACGCCGCGTCGATCTTCGGACCGAGACCCAGGCGTGCCCTGAAGGTGCCGTTGCTGTGCTTGACGAACACAACCGTGCGCGCAAATCCGAGGCCGGCCAGCACGGTTTCGGTGGCCATTGCCAGCGCCGGCGCGAGCGCGCTGCCGGCGGGCAGGGCACGCAGATCCTCGACCCCGGCCGTGATGCGCGCTTCCGGATTGAGCGCCTCGCGCGCAATCGCGTCCGCATTGGCGCGCAACTCGACGATCTCGCGCATCACGCCGTCGCCGCCTTCTTCATGGGCGAGCGCGACGCTCATCTCGAGCAGCACCTCCGGGTCGGTGTTCAGCGCGCGGCTGTAATCCTGGGCCAATTCGCTCATGCGCGATTCGCGTTCCCCGTCCGGCATGTTCTGCTGGGTCAGCACGTTCGCCACGGCAGTCGAATAGTTGGTGATGGCGCGCAGCCACTGCACCTGGCGCGGCTGCTCGGTATCCTGCGGATCGAACTCGCCCATGCCCGAGCGGATCATGTCCGGCAGACGCCAGCGCGTGGCCGCCTCCATGCCGATTTCGTCGAACGTGACGCCGAGCACGAGCACGCAGGCGTCGGATTCGAGCGTGCCGCTTTCGATGTGGCGGCGAATCTGATCCCACTCTGCGTCGAGATAGAACACCACCAGCAGCTTGCCGATCTGGCGCATCAGCGTGCAGACCACCGCCTCTTCGCCGGCACGCAGATCGCCGCGTTCAGTCAGCTTGCGCGCGACGCAGCCCGACAGCAGCGTGCGGTTCAGTTCGAGTTTCGCGTCGATGCGGCGCGGCGCGCTGTGATGAAAGTGATCGACGATCTTCAGGCCGACGACGAGGTGGCCGACTGCATCCATGCCGAGCACCATCAGCGCGCGCGATACGGTCGTGATGTTGCCGCCGAACGCCATATACATGGCCGAGTTGGCCAGGCGCAGCACCTTTTGCGTCAACGCGAAATCCGACAACACGACTTGCACGAGTCCGGTGAAGTCGAGGTCGTCGTTGTTCATTGCCGCCATGGTGATACGCAGCGACTGCGACAGCATAGGGAAATCGCCGCGCTCGCTCATTCGCGTCCAGAGCCTGTCGAGCACCGCCGCCTTTACCATGTGATTCCCGCAAAAGCCATACAAGTTCCAATGAGTGCCACGCCGGCGCCACGCCGGCTTGTGCCGTTGCGCAAACGTTTCGCCTGCATCGCTATGCGGCGTGCAAGTGTAGCGTGCGCGTTTCGAAACGCTGCGCGAGTTCGTCGGAGGGCAACGCCTTGCAGACGAGCCAACCCTGAATATGGTCGCATCCCATTTCGGTCAGAAGGGTGCGCTGTTCTTCCGTTTCGACACCCTCGGCGACCAGTTCGAGATCGAGTGTTTGCGCGAGACCCACGACCGCGCTAACGATTGCCTGATCGTTCCGGGAGGTTAGCAGATTCTCGACAAAGCTCCTGTCGATCTTGAGCTTCGCGAGCGGGAATCGCTGCAGGTAAGCGAGGCTCGAATAGCCGGTGCCGAAATCGTCGACGGCGAAGCGGATGCCCATCGCGGTGAATTCCTCGAGCAGGCCTTTGGCGTGCGCCGGGTCGTGCATCAGCAGGCTTTCGGTGATCTCGAACACGACGCGGCGCGGATCGATGCCGGTCAGCTCGATCGCTTCGCGTACGGCGTCCTTGAAACGCGGATCGCGGAACTGCTGCGGCGACACGTTTACGGCCACGTACTGCAACGAGATGCCCCGCGCGTCCCACTGGATCAACTGCATGCAGGCCACCTTCAACACCCAGTTGCCGAGGAAGTTGATCAGGCCGATCGACTCCGCGAGCGGAATGAACATCGACGGGGGAACCAGACCGTGCACGGGATGCAGCCAGCGCATCAGCGCCTCGACGCCGACCACGCCATGCGTGCGGCTGCTGGAGATCGGCTGGAAGTGCAGTGAGAACTCGCCGTTGCGCACGCCGTCGTACAGATCGGCTTCGAGCTTCAGACGTTCGGCGTCGGCCGGATTGTCGTCCGGCACGTAGAAGGCGAGCGTGTTGCCGCCGGCCGCCTTGGCCTGCTGCAGCGCATGGTCGGCCCAGCGCAGCAGATGCGTGTCGTGCGCGGCGGTGTCGTTGGCGTGGCGCACGTCGGGGTAGAGCGCAATGCCGATGCTCGCCGACAGATGCACTTGCTGGCCGTTGAATACGTACGGCTGCTGGATGGCGGTCAACAGGCGGCGGGCTAGCGCTTCGGCGGCCGCCGCCGCGTGGGTGCGGTCGGTCGCCGCTTTCACGAGGATCGCGAACTCGTCGCTGGCCACGCGCGCGATCGTCTCGCTCGGGCTCGTCATATTCAGGAGACGCCGCGCGGTGTCGCGCAGCATTTCGTCGCCGGCGTCGTAGCCGAGCGCGCGGTTCACGCGCTGATAGTCGTCGATGTCGAGCAGCAGCAGCGCGGCCGGCGTGCCGTGTGCGTCGGCTTGCTGTTGCGCGTCGAGCAGCATGGGAATCAGCGCCGACTGGTTGGCGAGGTTGGTCAGGCGGTCGTGATGCAGCGCCTGGGTCAAGCGTTCCTCGGTCGCGCGCCAGGCCGACACGTCGAAGCCGGCGATCGCGTAACCGTCGATGCCGCCGTGGTTGCTGCGCACCGCGCGCAGTTCGACCGTGATCGGGTACGTCAGCGACTTGATGAGGTTGAGCGTCGTCTTCTCGACGTTGCCCGTCGTGGCGGCGCGCGCGAGCAGCGCGTCGAGGCGCTGAACGTCGGCGGGCGCCACCAGATCGTGCAGCGTGATGGTCTCGAGATACTCGCGGTGGTAGCCGATGAAGCGCAGACTGGCGTCGGACACATAGAGAAAACGCAATTCGTGATCGACGTGCGCCACCAGGTCGACGGCGCCGACCACCTGTTCCAGTTGCGCAGCGCGGCTTGCGTCCAGCTGCGGTTTGTGCTCGGCGCGCCGGCCGAACGCCCACAGCCGGTCGATGACCGTGCGCAAGGAGCCCCGGCGGGGCGCGGTGATCCTGTTCGCTTCCATGTTTGTCGCTGGGAACCTGGGTTCGTCTGCAGGCGAGGCGGCCTTCTGCCCGCCGTGCTCTCGGGCGGTTGAGAGGTATCAGGCCGCCTCATCAGAACGAGATAACGACCGGCGGCGGGAAATCTTTAGCGCCGGTTGAAAAAAACAGTTGGTAAGGCATGGCTGCGCGAGTCGCCACCGCGACGGGATCGATTCGGTTAAAGTGCAATCGCGCCGCGTCCGTTAATACGGGGAACCCGCGGCAAACGCGCGGCAAACTCTGTGGCCAACCCGTTGTGCGGCGCCGGCCGTGACGCCGTTGCACAGCTTTTCCGAATACATGCACCGATGCCCATGTCTGAACGTCATCCTGTCAGGGCCGAGCCCGGGCACGTCGAGGTGCTTGCTCAATGCGCCGACAGCGTCGATCCGGCGGCTCGGGCGCAGTTTGTCTATCTGGGCCGCCAGCCGATTCTCGATCGCGACGGCGCGCTCAATGCTTACGAATTATTGTTTCGAGCCGGCACGCACAACTACGCTGAAGTCGGCGACAACGCCCAGGCGACAGCGCAGGTCGTGGCGCGCACGATCGGCGGGTTCGGTGTGCCGGCCGTGCTGGGCTCGCATCGCGGCTTCGTCAACATCGATCGCGCGCTGCTCTTCAACGACATCGTCCATCTGATGCCGCCCGAGCGCTTCGTGCTCGAAATTCTCGAGACCGTGGCGTTCGATGCGCAACTGGCGCGCCGGCTGACCGAGTTGCGCCGTGCGGGCTTCCAGGTGGCGCTCGACGACGTAACCGAGCTGTCTGACGAGCTGATCGCCGTGCTGCCGCACGCCGACATCGTCAAGATCGACTTCCTGCAGACCGGGCGATCCGCGCTGGCGAAACTGGCGGCGGCCGTACGCGGCCACGGCAAGGTGCTGGTCGCCGAGAAGGTCGAGACGCGCGAAGACTTCATGCTGGCTCGCGAGCTCGGCTTCGATCTGTTCCAGGGGTACTTCTTCGCACGACCGCAGGTGCTGGCCGCACCACGTAACCGCTCGCCGCGTCCGGCCTTGCTGCGTTTGCTCGCGTTGCTGTCGCGCGATGATGGGGACATCGCCGAGCTCGAAGCGGAGCTGAAGCTCAATCCGAGCGTCGTGGTGCAGTTGCTGCGCCTCGTCAATTCGAGCGCGTTCGGCTTGGGGCGCAATATTGCATCGCTGCGAGAGGCCATCATCGCTACCGGCACGCGGCAGATCACGCGCTGGGCGCAACTGCTGCTCTACGCCGACGGCGGCGATCTGCCGTGGCGCGCCGATCCGCTGGTGCAACTGGCCGGCACGCGTTCGCGCTTCATGGAACTGGCCGCCGGCTGGCTGCATCCACGCGATGACGATTTTTCCGATGCGGCTTTCATGACCGGTATTTTTTCGCTGATCCACGTGGTGGTCGGCAGCACGCCCGCTGCTGTGCTCGAGAAACTCGGCCTCGCGCCGCAGATCCGTGAGGCGATCGTCTCGCGTAGCGGTCCGCTCGGTACTTTGCTGCGCATTGCCGAAGCGGCGGGCGAGGGCGCCGATGCAGCGTCGATCGCCGCCAGTCCCGATGCGCCGGCCGGTTTCACCGCGCTGACGCCTGAGGTGCTGGCCGAACTGAACCTGTCGGCGGCTGCATGGTTCGGCGCGCATATCGACGAGACGGCGACCTGAAGCTTGTGCGATACGCAAGCCGCGTTGCCGGGCTTCGCCGGGCTTTGCCGCGTGGTTCCATGCGGCGTGGTTGCGAGTGCTGGCGCGTGCGTCTGCTGCATGGCGGTTCTGACGTACTTGGCCCGGACGTGGTCCAATAGCGGAAGAGGGGTGAGCGGTGTTCTGATGAACGCCGCACCGCTTGGCTCATTGCACGCTCTGCGTGCATTAACGCTTGGAGAGACTGCAGATGAAGAGGACATTCATGCCGGTGGCACTTGCTGCCGTCTTGTCGGTGGGATTCGCGATGTATTCGCTGACGGCGTCGGCGACGCTCAAGCCGGGCGATGCAGCGCCGGCGTTCACCGCGCAGGCATCGCTGGGCGGTAAGACCTACACCTATTCACTTGCCGACGAGTTGAAGAAAGGACCCGTGGTGGTTTATTTCTATCCGGCGGCCTTCACGAAGGGCTGCACGATCGAAGCCCACGAGTTTGCCGAAGCCGTCGATGAGTACAAGAAATATGGCGCGACGGTGATCGGTGTGTCGCACGACAACATCGCCACGTTGACGAAGTTTTCGGTCAGCGAATGCCGCAGCAAATTCCCGGTAGCCGCGGATGCCGACTCGAAGGTTATCGGCAAGTACGACGCCGGTATGCCGATGTATGGTTCGATGGCCAATCGCGTGTCGTACGTGGTCGCGCCAGACGGCAAGATCATCTATGAGTACACGAGTCTGTCGCCGGAGAAGCACGTCGAGAACACGCTCAAGGCGGTGAAGGATTGGGCGGCGACGCATAAGCAGCCATAGGGTTTGGAGTGCGCGCGCCAGCGCATTTTTCGAAATAGTTCTTTGCCCTGAGGTTTGGGGCTGCGCCTTGCCAAGGTGATTTTTTGCTGCCTTGCCTGTGAGTTTGCGATGCCGATTGTGTGCCTGCGGCGTTGAGATTTGGTTTTTTTGCCTGCTCGGCGCTTTGGTTGTTGTGCCTGCGGTGTTGGCCTTTCCTTGCTTTGTTATTGGTCTATTAGCGTTCCCCCTGTGCGGGGGAGCACCTACTTTTCTTTGCCGGCCGCAAAGAAAAGTAGGCAAAAGAAAGCGGCTTCACACCGCCAGCTTTTAAGCGGGTCCCCTGGCTTGGAGGAGGTAGTGGAGCATCTGGAATCAGTGTTCTCGCACACTCCGCGCGGGTGACAAGGCAGTCATCCTTCCGGCGGCGCTGCGCGCGCCGTAGTGGTACTTCACAAACCCGGCGGGTTCGTTGGGTCCCTTGGGCGCTTCCGGTGCCTGCGGCTGTTCAAGCGTAACGGCTTGTCTTTGCTGTGCTGATGTAATTCGCGGCTGCGTTTTGTTCGGCGAGGTGGCTTGTAATTCACGGTTGCCGAAGTAGCCCGCACATCCACCATTCAGCGCCTCGCCGAGGCGAAGCCGATGGCCCCCACCGCGCACAAACGAAGCCTCTGGTTTCCCTTGCAGACCATTCCCGCGAGCACGCTGTGCGAGGCGGGAAGAATAATGCCGGAGGCGCACACGCCCCATCGGTTTTAAGAAGTACCGCTACGGCGCGCGCAGCGCCGCCGGAAAAATGACTGCCTTGTCACCAGCGCGGAATGTGCGAGGACACCGATTCCAGATGCTCCACTACCTCCTCCAAGCCAGGGGACCCGCTTAAGAATTAGCGGTGTGAGCCGCTTTCTTTTGCCTACTTTTCTTTGCGGCCGGCAAAGAAAAGTAGGTGCTCCCCCGCACAGGGGGAACGCTAATAGACCAATAACAAAGCAAGGAAAGGCCAACACCGCAGGCACAACAACCAAAGCGCCGAGCAGGCAAACAGCACAGGGGGAACGCTGATAAACCAATAACAAAACAAGGAAAGGCCAACACCGCAGGCAAACAGATAAGAAGCGCCGCATAGGCAAAAAACAAAGGCCGCCACCGCAGGCGCACAGAACAACACCGCCGCCAAAAGCAAAAATCAGGAAGGAGCGATCCCGGTCCGCCGGGCCTTCCTCGACTCCCATCGAACTCGAATCCGATCCATATAAAGATAAACCACCGGCGTGGTATATAGAGTGAGCATCTGACTGACAATCAACCCGCCCACAATAGCAATACCGAGCGGCGCCCGAAGTTCCGCCCCTTCCCCTCGTCCAAAAGCCAACGGCAACGCCCCCAGCAGGGCAGCGCAAGTGGTCATCATGATCGGCCGAAACCGCAGCAAACAGGCCTGAAAAATCGCATCGCGCGACGACAACCCCTGCCGGGAGGCTTCAATAGCGAAGTCGACCATCATGATGGCGTTCTTCTTCACGATGCCGATCAGCAGGATCACCCCGATCAAAGCGATAATGCTGAACTCAGTCTTGAACAACAGCAAGGCAAGCAGCGCCCCAACGCCAGCCGAAGGCAAAGTGGACAAAATCGTCAACGGATGGATATAACTCTCATACAACACCCCAAGCACGATATACACCGCCGCCAACGCGGCCAGAATCAGAATCGGCTGGTCGGACAGCGACTGCTGGAACGCCTGGGCCGTCCCCTGGAAACTGCCGTGAATCGTCCCCGGCATGCCAATCTGCGCCATGGTGTCGTAAATCACTTTGGTCGCCATCGATAACGACACGCCCGGCGGCAAATTGAACGAAATCGTCGATGCCACGAACTGGCTCTGGTGATTGACCGACAACGGCGTATTCCCCGGTCCGAAGCTCGCTATCGCCGACAACGGCACCATCGTTTCCTTCGAGGTCGATACGGCCGCACCCGACGAAGCACTCGACTTGCCGCTCGCCGCAATCGAATTGATCGCCTGGTTGCGCGCGGAATCGGCGGCAATACTCGCCGCGCTCGATGCAGTCGTGCCCGCCGTGCCACCTGTCGACGCGTTCGTCGAAGACGAGGTCGACGTGGTCGCCTTCGACGTTACCGTGCCGGCCGGCGCGTTGGTGGTCTGCGCGCCGCTCGCGCTGCCGCCCGAGGTGCTGATGTAAATCTGCTTCAGCATCTCGGGGCTTTGCCAGTACTTCGGCGCGACTTCCATCACGACGTGATACTGGTTCAGCGGGTTGTAAATCGTCGATACCTGGCGCTGGCCGAACGCGTCGTACAACGTGTTGTCGATCTGCGCCGGCTCGATGCCCAGGCGCGAGGCACTGGCGCGGTCGATCGTCACCATCGATTCGAGACCGCCTTGCTGCTGGTCGGAATTCACGTCGGCGAGTTCGGGGCGCGCTTGCAGCGCCTCGGTGAGCTTGGGTCCCCACAGGTACAGATCGGCGGTCGAATCGGCCAGCAGCGTGAACTGATACTGCGCATTCGATTGCCGGCCGCCGACGCGAATGTCCTGCACCGCTTGCAGGAAAGTCCGCGCGCCGGCCACCTCGCCGAGTGGGGCGCGCAGTTGCTGGATCACCTGGTCGGCGGATATCTTGCGTTCGCTTTTCGGTTTCAGCGACACGAACATGAAGCCGGAGTTGGTCTGCCGGCCGCCCGTGAAACCGGCTACGCTGTCCACCGCCGGATTCCTGCCGACGATCTCCATCATTTCCGAGAACTTGCCCTTCATCGCCTGGAACGACGTGCTCTGGTCGGCCTGGATGCCGCCGATCAGCCGGCCCGTGTCCTGCTGTGGAAAGAAGCCCTTCGGCACGATGATGTACAGCCAGATGTTCAGGCCGATGGTCGCGAGCAGGATCGTCACGATCAGGCGCGGATGCAGCAGCGCCCAGCCGAGCGTGCGTTGATAGCCGTGCTGCAGCGACGTGAAGCCGCGTTCGAGCCAGCGTCCCAATCGTCCTTCTTCCTTCCGCTCGTGCGGCTCGCGCAAGAGGCGCGAACACATCATCGGCGTGAGGGTGAGCGAGACGAGCAGCGACACCGCGATCGCCAGCGAAAGCGTCAGCGCGAACTCGCGGAACAGCCGCCCGACAATGCCGCCCATCAAGAGGATCGGCAGGAACACGGCGACCAGCGAGATACTGATCGACAGCACGGTGAAGCCGACTTCGCGCGCGCCGAGAAATGCGGCCTGCATGCTTGGCACGCCATTCTCGATATGCCTTGAGATGTTTTCCAGCACCACGATCGCGTCGTCGACCACGAAACCGGTCGCGATCGTTAGCGCCATCAATGACAGGTTGTCGATCGAAAAGCCGAGCAGGTACATCGCGGCAAAGGTGCCGATGATCGAAATCGGCACGGCGACGCTCGGAATCAGCGTTGCGCGCCAGTTGCGCAGGAACAGGAACACCACCATCACCACCAGCGCCACCGCGATCATCAGCGTGCGCTCGGTGTCCTTCAGCGACGAGCGGATCGTCGTGGAACGGTCGGCGGCCGGCGCGATGTCGACGTCGGCGGGCAGCGATGCGTGCAACTGCGGCAGCATCGCAGTCACGCGGTCGATGGTTTCGATGATGTTCGCGCCCGGCTGGCGGTACAGAATCACCAGCACCGAGTGCTTGCCGTTGAACAGGCCGAGGTTGCGCAGATCCTCGACCGAATCGACCACTTCAGCCACGTCGGAAAGTTTCACCGCCGCGCCGTTGCGATACGCGATCACGAGGTCGCGATACTGTGCCGCCTTGCTGGCCTGGTCGTTGGTATAGATCTGCACACGGTTCGGGCCGAACTCGATCGAGCCTTTCGGGCTGTTCGCGTTCGCCGAGGCGAGCGCCGCGCGCACGTCTTCGAGACCGATGCCGTAGTGGAACAGCGCCTGCGGTTCCAGTTCCACGCGCACCGCCGGGTTGGCGGAGCCGCTCACATCCACTTCGCCGACGCCGCCCACCTGCGACAGCGACTGCTGCAACACGGTGGCCGCCGAGTCGTACAACTGGCCGGCGGTCAGCGTCTTCGATGTCAGCGCCAGGATCAGGATCGGCGCGTCGGCGGGATTCACCTTGTGATACGTCGGGTTGCTGCGCAGGCTCGCCGGCAGATCGGCGCGCGCGGCGTTGATGGCCGCCTGCACGTCGCGCGCGGCGCCGTCGATGTCGCGGTTCAGACCGAATTGCAGCGTGATCCGCGTCGAGCCGACCGAACTCTGCGAGGTCATCTCGGTCACGTCGGCGATCGTGCCGAGATGGCGCTCGAGCGGACTCGCGACGCTGGTCGCCACCGTGTCCGGACTCGCGCCCGGCAGCGTTGCCTGCACCGAAATGGTCGGAAAATCGACCTGCGGCAGCGGCGCGACCGGCAGCTTGGTGAACGCGAAAATGCCGGACAGCGCAATGCCGATCGCCAGCAAGGTGGTGGCGACCGGGCGGGAGATAAACGGACGCGACAGGTTCATCGCTCAGCTCCCTGCATCGGTGGCGGGCGGCACAGGTCGGCCGCGATTGAAGCGCTCGCGCACCCGGCGGCCAAGCGAATCGAACGCGAGATAGATCACCGGCGTCGTGAACAGCGTGAGCAACTGGCTCACGACCAGCCCGCCGGCAATCGCGATACCGAGCGGCCGGCGCAATTCCGACCCCGCGCCGGTGCCGAGCATCAGCGGCAGCGCGCCGAGCAATGCGGCCAGCGTGGTCATCAGAATCGGCCGGAAGCGCAGCAGACACGCCTGGTAGATCGCCTCGCGCGGCGGCTTGCCTTCCTCGCGCTCGGCATAGAGCGCGAAGTCGATCATCATGATTGCGTTCTTCTTCACGATACCGATCAGCAGCACGATACCGATGATGCCGATGATGTCGAGATCATGCCCGCTCATCAGCAGCGCCAGCAATGCGCCGACCCCGGCCGATGGCAGCGTCGACAGAATCGTGATCGGATGGATGAAGCTCTCGTACAGCACGCCGAGCACGATATACATCGTGACGATCGCCGCCAGAATCAGGAACAGCTCGTTCGAGAGCGACGCCTGGAACGCCAGCGCCGCGCCTTGGAAGCGCGTCTGGAACGATGCAGGCAAGCCGATATCTTTCTCCGCCTGAGCGATCGCTTTCACCGCCGCGCCGAGCGACGAACCGGGCGCGAGGTTGAACGATACGGTGGTGGCAGGGAACTGGCTCAAATGCGTGACCAGCAGCGGCGCGGGCTTCTCGACGAACTTCGCGATCGACGACAGCGGCACCTGGCCGCCCGACGACGTGGAAGAGGGCAGGTAGATCGCATTCAGCGATTCGGTGTAGTGCTGGATCTGCGGTTGCGCTTCCAGAATCACGCGGTACTGGTTCGACTGCGTGAAGATGGTCGAGATGATGCGCTGGCCGAACGCGTCATACAGCGCGTTATCGACGGTGGCGGGCGTGATGCCGTAACGCGACGCGGTGGCACGGTCGATCTCGATGTAGACCGACTGGCCGTTGTCCTGCAAGTCGGTGGCCACGTCGGCGAGTTCGGGCGACTGCTTCAGCCGGTCGACCAGCTTCGGCACCCACGTGGCGAATTCGCCGATGTTCGGATCGGTAAGCATGAACTGATACTGTGTCGGGCTGACCGTCGAATCGATGGTCAGATCCTGCACCGGCTGCATGTATAGCGACGCGCCGGGAATATGCGCGACGTCCTGCTGCAACTGGCGGATCACGTCGCTCGCGGTGTGCTTGCGGTCGTCGCGCGGCTTCAGGTTGATCAGCATGCGGCCGCTGTTGAGCGTAATGTTGCTGCCGTCCACGCCGATGAACGAGGTCAGGCTTTCCACGTCCGGGTTTTTCAGGATCTGCGCGGCGAGTTCCTGCTGCCGCTCGGCCATCGACGCATACGACACCGACTGCGGCGCCTGCGTGATCGCCTGGATCACGCCGGTATCCTGCACCGGGAAGAAGCCCTTCGGAATGAACACATACAGCACGCCGGTCAGCACCAGCGTGAGCACCGCGACGAACAGCGTCGAGCGTTGCCGGTTCAGCACCCACGTGAGCGCGACGGCATAACGGGCGATCACGTAATCGATGAACGCATGCGCTTTGGCTTCGAAGCGGTGGCTCTCGGGCGGCGGCGTGTGGCGCAGGAGCTTTGCGCACATCATCGGTACGAGCGTCAGCGAGACGATCGCCGAGATCACGATCGTCACCGCGAGCGTGATCGCGAATTCGTGGAAGAGCCGCCCGACCACGTCGCCCATGAACAGCAGCGGAATCAGCACGGCGATCAGCGAAACCGTCAGCGAAATGATCGTGAAGCCGATCTGTTTCGAGCCCTTCAACGCGGCCTCTAATGCCGATTCGCCTTCTTCGACATATCGCGCGATGTTCTCGATCATCACGATCGCGTCGTCGACCACGAAACCGGTCGCGATCGTCAACGCCATCAGCGACAGGTTGTCGAGCGAGAAGCCACACAGGTACATCACCGCAAGCGTGCCGATCAGCGACAGCGGCACCGACAGACTCGGGATGATCGTGGCGTAGATGTTGGCGAGGAACAGGTACATCACCAGCACCACCAGCACCACCGACATCAGCAGTTCGAACTGCACGTCGCGCACCGACGCGCGGATCGTGGTGGTGCGGTCGGTGACGATCTCGACATCGAGCGCGGCGGGCAGCGCCTGCTGCAACTGCGGCAGGAGCGCCTTGATGCTGTCGACCACCTGGATCACGTTCGCGCCGGGCTGGCGCTGCACGTTCAGGATGATCGCCGGCGTGTTGTTGACCCACGCGCCGAGCTTGGTGTTCTCCGCGCCTTGCACGATGGTGGCGACGTCCGTCAACATCACCGCGCGGCCGTTCTTGTACGCGACCACCGCGCTCTTGTAAGCGTCGGCGTCGGTCAGCTGATCATTCGCGTTGATCGTGTAGTTACGCGTGGGGCCGTCGAAATTGCCCTTCGGCGTGTTGACGTTCAGGTTCGAAATGGTGGTGCGCAGGTCGTCGAGATTCAGACCGTAGGCGGCGAGCGCGCGCGGGTTCGCCTGAATCCGCACGGCCGGGCGTTGCCCGCCCGACAGGCTCACCAGACCCACGCCCGCGACCTGCGAAATTTTCTGCGCGAGGCGCGTGTCGGCGAGATCCTGCACCTGCGTGAGCGGCAGCGTTTTCGACGTGAGCGCCAGCGTGAGGATCGGCGCATCGGCTGGATTGACCTTCGCGTAAATCGGCGGCGCGGGCAGGTCGGACGGCAGCAGGTTGCCCGCTGCGTTGATCGCGGCCTGGACTTCCTGTTCGGCGATGTCGAGCGGCAGATCGAGGCTGAACTGCAACGTGATGATCGACGAGCCGGCCGAGCTTTGCGACGACATCTGATTCAGCGACGGCATCTGCCCGAACTGCCGTTCGAGCGGTGCGGTGACGGATGAAGTCATCACCTCCGGGCTCGCGCCCGGATAGAAGGTCTGCACCTGGATCGTCGGATAGTCGACCTCGGGCAGCGCGGACAGCGGCAGGAAGCGCAACGCGACGAGACCGACCAGCATGATCGCCGCCATCAGCAGGGCAGTGCCGACGGGACGCAGAATAAAGGCGCGGGATGGATTCATGCGGTAATTGCCATGCCTTTATTGCGAGGCTTGCGCCGGGTGTCTGCCGTGATGCCTGCGTGCGCCGGATGCACCCGACGCCGCGGCCGCTCCGCTCGCGCCGCGGGCGCCCGAGGCGCCGCGCGGCTTGTCGGCCGGAATCGTGATCTTCGCGCCTTCGCGCAGGCGGTCCGAACCGTCGATCACGACGCGCTCGCCGACTTGCAGGCCCGACTTGATGCTGGTGCGCTCGCCGTCGACCGGACCGATCTTGACCGGTCGCACCGTCACCGTGTTGTCCGATTTCACGACGTACACGAACTGGCCCATCGAGCCGTTCAGCACGGCCGGCGTCGGCACGATTACCGCGTCCTTGATCGTGCTCACCAGCAAGCGCGTGTTGACGAACTGATTTGGAAACAGCAGGTTCTTGGTGTTCTGGAAGATCGCGCGCAGCTTGACCGTGCCGGTGGTGGTGTCGATCTGGTTGTCGAGCGTTTCGAGCGTGCCGCCTTCGAGCGAGGTCGTGTTGCTGCGGTCATAAGCGGTGACCGAGAGCTTCGCGCCGGACTGTGTTTGCTGGAGGATCTGCTGCAGGTTGTCTTCGGAGGTCGTGAAGATCACGCTGATCGGCTGCAGCTGCGTGATCACGACGATGCCGGTGGTCAGGCTCGGCGTCACGTAGTTGCCCGGATCGACCTGGCGCAAACCGACTCGCCCCGACACCGGCGCGGTGATGCGCGCGTAGACCAGGTCGAGCTTGAAGGTATCGATGTTGGCCTTGTCGGACTTCACCGTGCCTTCGTATTGCCTGACGAGCGAGGCTTGCGTGTCGACCTGCTGGGCTGCGATCGAGTCTTGCGAGAGCAGGGTCTGGTAACGCTTCAGGTCGAGGCGGGCGGTTTGCAGCAGCGCCTCGTCGCGCGCCAGCGTGCCTTGCGCGTTATCGAGCGAGATCTGATACGGACGCGGGTCGATTTGCGCGAGCACGTCGCCCTTCTTGACCATCTGGCCTTCCTGAAAATACACGTCCTGCAGCACGCCGCTCAATTGCGGCAGCACGGTCACATTGGCGAGTGGCGTGACCGTGCCGAGCGCGTTCAGCACGACCGGCATCTCGCCTTGCGTGGCGGTAGCGACGTGAACGGGCTGCGGCAGGTTGGCCATGCCGCCGGGATGGCCGCCGCGACCTGCGCGGCCGCTGCTTGCGCCGCTCGCTCCGGCAGCCGCGCTGGCGCTGCCGGCCGGTCCGCCCCACGGATGCCAGCGCCACAGCACGAACCCAAGGATCACCAGCGCCCCGACGACCAGTGCGATGGTGCGGCCGCGATGCCGCCGCACCACGCCGGGGGCGTCAGTGGGCGCTCCGGTCGGCTGGTCGGTGGCGGGCGGTTGCGAACCCGGTTGGGAAGCCGGAGCGGCAGGGCGTGAGGTTTCCGAATGCTTTTGTTGTTCGTCCATCGGTTCGGTCAGGTGGCAGGCTTGAATGTGGGCCGCTGGGTGACGGGCTGCTTCGACAGTTCGGCGGCTCGGCACGCACGCAGCGTAACAGGCGGTTTCGACAGCGGGGGCGCCGCGCTTGTTCAGCGCGATGCTACCCGAGACGCGGGGCAAAGATGTTATCCAAAGATGTTCACGCGGTGCACTATCGTGACAGGTCGGCCGGGCCGCTATCGGCCTGTGCAATGAGCCGGATCGCTGCAGCGATCCGCGCATACCGCGGCCGCGTTGCCGGTAAGGTACCGCGCGCGCCGGATACCGTTGCAAGCGGGCCTCATTCAGCCCCCTCGGCAGCAACCCTGCAGCGGCACTCCCGGGCAGCGCCCCGCGACGGGAAAGCATGATCCTACGTCGCGTGCTCTGTAACAGTCCACCCGTGTATTTTTCTTTTGATTACGCAGGTTACAGAATGCGCCGGGCTTTGGTTGAGGCGCTTCGACGCGGCTTAGTTGTCGAGGCGGCGCCCAGGCGTGCCGCCGATTTCGAGGACGATTTTCGAGATGCATTCGAGCAGCGCCGGCGCCGCGCGCGCCACCAGCCAGTCGCGCGGACACTGGTCCGCCGAACCGCCGCAGTTAACCGCATAGCGTTCGCCCGATGGGCCGATGAAACCCGCCGCGATCGCGTTCAGGCCGTCGTACCATTCCCCCGTCGCGATAGCGAAGCCTTGCACGGTGGTTTCTTGCAGCGCGGCTTCCAGCCGGCTGCTCACGTGACCCCAATCGTCGCCTTCAGCGGCTTGCAAGCCGATCAGCAGCTTTTCCCGTTCCGGTTCGGCGAGCGCCGCGAGATAGGCGCGGCCGATGGCGGTGCGGCTCAGATTCATCCGCGAGCCGATTTCGAGGCGCGACACCAGCACCGCCGAACGTGGCCGGATTGCGTCGATCACCACCATGTCGAGGCGGTCGCGCACGGCCAGGTGCACCGACAGGGCGGTGCGTTCGGCGAGTTCGATCAGGAATGGCCGCGCGCGGGCCCGGATGTCGAAATTGCGCAGAAAACCGTTGCTCAGTTCCAGCACGGACGATGTCAGCACGAAACGTTCGCTGTCCGGTAAACGGAACAGGAAGCCCGCGCTGACCAGCGTGGCCGTGATCCGCGAGACGGTCGGTTTCGGAATGCCGGTGAGTTCGGTCAGTTCGCGGTTGCTGAGCGGCGCGTCAGCGGCCGCGATCGAGCGCAGCACGGTCAAGCCGCGTGCCAGCGCGGTGACTTCGTCTCCCGAGCCCTCTTTCTCCCTGGCTGGGTCGACAGCAGTCTGGGAAAGCCTCGGTCGGGTCATGTCGTTTTTTTGGAACTGTATTTCAATTTATTTGATCACGCGCTATTAGCGCCCATCCGGCAATATTCGTCTGCCGACGGACCCTTTATGGGGCCTAGCGTCCATTTTTCATCTGAAGATTCATTGTATCGGAATATTTTTCCGAGACGAATGGAGACCGTCCAAATTTTGCTTGACTTAGTCAGCATAACCATAAAAAATGGAATCTTATTTCGAAAGATGGTTTGGTATTCGAGAATTTCAAGTTTTGAGCCAAACGTGTTCGCGTCGCTGTCCGCATTGTGTCCAGTTGTCCGCGCTGTTCCTGCCCGCGTTGCCGGGCAAACTTTCGAAATACCGTCTCTCAGGTTCTAGCACGGCCCTCGGAATGGCTAGAACTTTTTAAGGCGTCACGGCAACGTGACGCCTTTTTTTTTATCCTTATGGCGGCACAACAAAGTCTGCGGCATTGATAAAACGCCCCTTTGCGTGCAACAAAGTCTGCAGGTTTCGGATTTATGCTGCTGCGCCGCAGCAATTCTGGGTCTTTTGCCCATTACCCTCGAGGTCGATGTGCGGGTCGTCAGTCCGAGCCGACTTTCCCGTTCAGAAGTTACTTAATTCGCCCTACGGTGGGTTTCTTGCCGGTATCAAACCAGCAATTGCCAGGTTTCAATGCCTACCACCCGCGCCAACGCGTCCAAGGTATCGCTGGGCGATTGCTGGCCGCAGCGCGAGCAACCGTGAGCTCGAACGGATGGCCGACGAATACCAACCTTCGGAACTGTGACGATGCCAGATAAAGAATTCATTTTGATACCGGAAGCGGCGCAACTGCTATTTGTGCCGCGCTCGCACGTGGCCACGCTTATCTCCAATGGCAAGTTAACGGCGCAGCCGGACGGAAGCATTCGAATATCGGAAGTGCTCGAGTACAAATCCATAAAACGGGTCGAGGCAAAGGCGTTCCTCGAGACGCACACTGAAGCGGAGCACACAGAAGTGGAACCCGGACAAACCGAACCACCTGAACTGACAATCTCCTTTTACAACGGCGAATACATGGACGACCCTGCGGCATTGACTTACCTGTGCAAGATTGAAGGCAGCGCGGAGCGCTATGATGGGCCGCCGCTGTCGATGCTGGACGAAGCGCTCACACCTGCGACGGGGATGGATAGTCGTTCACCGTCAGGCACTTGGGCTACGTGCGCTCATGTTGTCCACACCCTTGCCAACAAAATGTGGGGATAAGCTCGGGAGTCGCGATGCACGCGAGCGTCGTCAACGGCTACGGCGAGACGGTGCTCAGACCTAAAGCCGGCGACCGTTGCGTTTGCAACTTGGGTCTTCGACTCCGTGATGCTTCTACCGCGCTTCTTTCAGCTTCCTATTGCCACCGCTGCCTGACTGCAACTGCTCGGGCTGCTGCCACGGCACGGTTCAACCCAGCGCGGCGGGAAACCGCACCGATGGGGCTCAACACCACTTGGCTCCATGAAAACAGGTTTAGCGATGAGGTACGCAATGTGATTCGGCGAGTCGAGGCCGATTTGCGCTGCGGTTCAACGAATTGCGGTCCGGTGGTCGCTCGCTCGAGGCGCAGACGTGCATCCCTACCAACTCAGCTTCCGTGTCCGTATCAATCGACGAGAAGCCAAGTGTCCCATTTCCGGCCGTCTCCGGGAGCAAGTTCGATGTTTTGTCATGGAAGCGCTGCTTGACCCGCTGGGGCGAACGAAGGCAGTATCAGAGACGCGGCGCATTGGCATACCGGCGAACTGGCAGTGGGCATGTGCCTGCCGGAACCCAACTCCATCGGTGAGGAGACGTCCATGATAGAGGTGACGAATACGTACGACCTGCAGCCAGGCGTGAATCTGGAGTCTTACGCCGATTGGGCCAGGAAGGCGGCGGAAACGATTGTGCAGCAGCCAGGTCTGGTCGAACTTCGCGCGAACCGGAATATGCTCGGCGCCCCGCAGATTCGAACGACCACCTGCTGGAGGTCTACAATCGACTGGGCGACGTTCGCAGACGGGCCATGGCGCGCGCTCGAGCAGGAATTACGGACCTTCGCGACCAATTTCAAGGTTGAGATGTGGGGACCGTCGCCGCTCCTGCCGACGCCACTCCGTCCGGACCCAACCGGCGGTGCTGGTGCATGAGCAGACCCACGCGCGTCGTCAGCATCGAAAGCGGTCGCGGCAGTCCGTCCGAAAGCGCTATTTTTCTGGCCGTCTGCCTTACGTGAACCCAGATGCTCGCGTGCTGTGCTCACGAATTGCAGTCGGTCAGACACCGACTGCTTTCGTCAGAGGCAGGGTAACCGTCATGCGCCACGGGACTGTGCGACGATGCGAACTGCACACTGCTTATGGTTCTCATCGCTCCTCAGTCGCCGTCATGGCAGAGAAGAGGGCGTCGAACTCAGAACCAAAACATTGACGGTTCTTGAGCTGCCGCGGAGATGGTGGATGAAGCCGATGGCGCCAATGTGGAGTCGACGCCTTCCTCATTCTTGAGCCGACAAGCTCGTCAAAACTTTTCGACCCAAGGTCGCAGTTCGACCTCCCATGTCCACGCGCTGCGGTGCTGACGATGGATATGGAGATACTCCTGTGCTATCGCGTCTGGGTCCAGCCACTTGTCGTCAGTGCTGCCGTCGTCTGGTTGCGCCCGACTACTGGCGATGCCGCCGTCGATGACAAAATGCGCCACGTGAATATTCTGTGGGGCGAGTTCTCGCGCCATGCATTGAGCCATCCCTCGCAGAGCGAATTTGCCCATCGCAAATGGCGTCGAACCGGGTAGCCCTTTCACACTGGCAGTGGCGCCGGTCAGGAGGATGGTGCCGTTGCCGCGCGCCAGCATTCGAACGGCTGCGGCCTGGGCAACGAGAAAACCACCGATTGCGGTCACCTTGAGGGCATCCTCAAGCTTCCCTGGTTCGACGGCTTCGACTGCCGCGCGATAGCGGCCGCTCGCGTTGTAGACAACGAGGTCAGGAACGCCGAACGCGTTCTCTACGCGGTTAAAGAGTGTTTTAACATCGTCCGCTCGACTCGCGTCGCAATTCAAGGCGAGAGCGCCCGTCTCGTCGACGAGGTCTGTCAGCTTGCTGGGGTCGCGGGCAGCGAGCGCAATCTGCATACCCTCTGCCGCAAACAGTCGCGCGAGCGAAGCACTCAATCCCTTTCCCGCGCCTACAACCAAAGCAGTCTCAGTTCGACTCATAACTCCTCCAGATTAAGCAGGGACCGATGTCGCGGCGGCGTACGCCGTGCCGTGAGTACCTGTTCGCGCCACGCCTCGCTGATTGTAGTCGCTCGCCGGAGTCCGCGTTGATGTGCACCTGTGCTCGCAGGAAGCGCAATGCGGGGAGCGGTTCACCGCGCCTGACGGAGCAAAGCTCGACGACACGGCCGGGCGCGCAGACTATGAAACGTCTGGCGCCGGCAATGCTGCAAGTTTTTACTGAACAGTCTTTGCCGACATGGTGCTGTCTTCGGGCGTCATGTTGGACATACCCATACCACTCGTTGTGTCAGCTTTCTTGCTCATGTCGCCAGGAACCCTGTTCCACGGGCTCGAGACAGGCTCGCTGTGATACGTCATCCCTGCGGTTGCTGCACCGTGAGCGCCGCCGCTGCCATTTCCACCGTTGCCATTCCCTCCAGCCTGCGAAAGCGTCGCGGCGCACGCGCAAAGTGACGCGACAGCGACACGCGCGAACAGAACTTTCATCGTCAACATTTCCATGATATTTCTCCTTTGATGCAGGCCCGTGCGTTAGCCGTGCCGAAGTCTCGTGTACCGCTATAGGCTGACTGATTGCGCAGCGGCGAATCGCAAGCAGTTGCCCCTGCGCCGAACAGATATTTGCTATGTCCAGATGCGAGGCATGTGGGTTGGTCGTGGGGCGGCACCAAAAATGACTGAGAAATGTCGGCAATGTGGCCACTGGCATCCATCGCTACGATGTTGTGCGGACCGTTCTCCGTGAATGTCAGTTCCTCTCCATTGACTGTCTTCAGTTCCGCCTTGCCGCCACCGACTTGACGGCCCGGTCGAGCTTGCGGAAATCATAGCGCCCCGGAATGACGTGGTATGTCAGGCTGCTGGTCAGCATCGTCTTGTTTTCAGGCTTGACGAGCGTATCGACCGTACCTGCGGGCAATGCAGCAGAGGCCTCGTTCGTCGGTGCTAGCACCGTGAACGGGCCTGGACTCTTTAACGTCTCGATGAGACCTGCGGCTCTGACCGCAGCAACGAGCGTGGTGTGGTCGACCGAGTTGTCCGCGTTGTCTACGATGTCTTTGCTCGAGTACATAGCCTGACCGCCGACCATGACTGTGTCACTGGCAGCAAAGGCGCCTGATACCGCGGCAGAGTAAGCGCCTCACGACGACCGTCGTAGACGACGGCGAGAACCGACATCAAAGTGGTGCCCATCATTTTCGATTTGA
>NZ_JAWRXB010000119.1:0-394 GCF_046535245.1 Paraburkholderia sp. SIMBA_030 | reverse complement strand
CCCGGGCTCCGCTAAAGCGAAACGCCTTCCAGGCGAAATACACATTGGGTAGCCAGGCAATCAAACCTCCGCAGAGACCTGAATATCCACTGACCGCCCCTTTCCACTGCCACACCACCAAGGTTGCCAGCAGAAGTACTACACATTGAGTCAACAGTACCGGAAAAACCGCCCAGCGATGGAAAGGCAAGCGGTTTGGCGTGCGGATTTCCATAACAACTGCTCCTCGGAAGTCGACCAACAAGTCAGCCATGACTTGGCATAATTTGTGCCGACAAAATGCGCGCAGAGTATAGGGGTGGATTAACCCCTATTCAACTCTTCGGTAGTGATTTCCGACTGCGCGCTACAACAGGAATTGTTTCAGCGGATGTGAGCAAGGACGCCTTGCAAC
>NZ_JAWRXB010001136.1:0-252 GCF_046535245.1 Paraburkholderia sp. SIMBA_030 | reverse complement strand
CTGCGTGAGGAATTGCTCATTTCTTGCTCTGTAATGGAACGAAGCGACGATGACTTTTTCTCGAACCCGGGCGCCGGTCTGGCCTGTCGATTTTAGATGTTCTGCCCGAGACATGAGATCGCTTCAGATTGGCACTTGGGTCCGCAGCCAGATGACTGACTGTATCCCATTGCTTCGAAGGGAGAATAGCCTATTACCAAACTGATTTTGCTACCACCTCAACAGTTTGGGCCCGATTGACGCTCCCAGTGC
>NZ_JAWRXB010001135.1:0-252 GCF_046535245.1 Paraburkholderia sp. SIMBA_030 | reverse complement strand
CCCACGCTCTTGCCCGCCGAAACCGAGATCTACCAGCACCTGGCCCTCGGCAAGGAAGCGCTGGATCTCGTGGCGCAGAACCCCACGTCGTCACTTTTGTGGGCCATCCTCGCTGAGGAAGCCTGGGCCGAGGGCAGGACCATCGAGTCCTACGCTTTTGCCCGGGTTGGCTACCACCGCGGCCTGGATTCTCTTCGCCGCAACGGTTGGCGCGGCGTCGGACCCATCCCGTGGGAGCACGAGCCCAACCAG
>NZ_JAWRXB010001134.1:0-252 GCF_046535245.1 Paraburkholderia sp. SIMBA_030 | reverse complement strand
GGTCAGCGCCAGGTCCGGCGCTCCCTGGAAGGCAAACATGAGTGCGATGCCGTACCCGGTGACGGACACCATGAGGACCGCGAGGAAGCGCTTGTTGGCCCGGACCGCTGCCAAAGCACCCACCACGATTCCAATGCCCACCACAATTTGGAGCGGCGAGTTGGGGTCCACCAGGTAGATGTTTCCGGGCAACGGCTTGTTGGCCATGATCAGCGCAGTCAGCGGGACCGCGAAGGCAACGGTCAGGATGAC
>NZ_JAWRXB010001133.1:0-252 GCF_046535245.1 Paraburkholderia sp. SIMBA_030 | reverse complement strand
CTGGTTGATCACCGAAAGAATTTCCTGCAGACTTTACAATGATATAGGATGGGTTACTGTAGACAATTTTATCATATTCACGGTCATTTTCCTGGTAGGTCCCTTCCAATGATGTTGGTGTAGCTGGGCTTGTAAAAGTTCCTCGCCAATACCAGGCTCCATTATTGGGATTTTGCCACCATCCCTGAGGAACTCCGTAGGAGTGATTGGAGATTTTGGGTTGTGATAATAATATTTTTTGATACACTGAAC
>NZ_JAWRXB010001132.1:0-252 GCF_046535245.1 Paraburkholderia sp. SIMBA_030 | reverse complement strand
CGCTTTTCCAGCATCACCGCGTCGCCGTCGAGCAGGATCAGCATCCACGTCTGACGCGTGGGCACCGCCTTTTTCGGCCGCGAGGCGGGCAACTGGCGTTGCCGGTTCGTCGTCTTCGCCACGCAATCGGAGGCGAACGGGCAGCGCTCGCAGTCGGGCTTGCCGCGCGTGCAGAGCGTCGCGCCCAGATCCATCAGACCTTGCGTGTAGGCGCTCACGTCGGCGTCGGTGGCGTCGGCGCCCGGCACGAGC
>NZ_JAWRXB010001131.1:0-252 GCF_046535245.1 Paraburkholderia sp. SIMBA_030 | reverse complement strand
GCGTCGAAGCGCTGCTCGCGCGCGAGGCTGCCGTGATGCGCGGCCACCACGTCGTTGCCGAGCCGCTCGGTCAGATGGCGCGCCACGCGCTCGGCCATGCGCCGCGTGTTCACGAACACGAGCGTGGTGCGATGCAGCGCGACCAGCTCGGCCATGCGGTCGTAGACGCGCTCCCAGACGTCGTTGGCCATCACGGCTTCGAGCGGCACGGGCGGCACTTCGAGCGCGAGATCGCGCTCGCGCGCGTGTCCC
>NZ_JAWRXB010000118.1:0-394 GCF_046535245.1 Paraburkholderia sp. SIMBA_030 | reverse complement strand
CAAGAAAACCAGCGAGTGCCGCAGGGCGACGAAGCCGAAGACTACACTCGCCGCAGCGCCACCGAATATGTTGACAAGGATGAGGCCGAAGGCCGCTCTTGCGCCCGCAAGCAAATCCAGCTGCATCAGCATCGACGCTACGGTAATCGGTATGACCAGCGCTGTGGCGAAGCGATCATTTGTCAGGCAGATGGCGACAGCGCCCAGCAATATCGCTCCGCTTGCCAGCGCCCGGGGTATCGGTCTCTGATGATGGATAGCGGGCGGCTGACCGCTGCCAATAAGTCCGCGGTGGGGAAAGGCGGCGTGCGCTGCCCAGCCCCAGACGATACCCTCGACGATGCCCCCCACCAGCAGCGCGAGGATCGAGCTGCCGAGGTCGTAGTGCAGCAAC
>NZ_JAWRXB010001130.1:0-253 GCF_046535245.1 Paraburkholderia sp. SIMBA_030 | reverse complement strand
GCCTGCGCCGCGGCCAATCCAACAATCGCGCCGATACGCCCTTTGCCGAATATGACGCCGAGCGTCATCTCCTGAAGGTCAATCCGCTGGCCGATTGGGATATTGAGGTGATCAAGGCCTATGTCGCCGATAACAGCGTGCCGGTTAACCCGCTGCATGCCCGCGGCTATCCCTCGATCGGCTGCGAGCCCTGCACCCGCGCCATCAAGCCCGGCGAGCCCGAGCGCGCCGGCCGCTGGTGGTGGGAACAGGA
>NZ_JAWRXB010001129.1:0-253 GCF_046535245.1 Paraburkholderia sp. SIMBA_030 | reverse complement strand
ATCTGCTGCCGGCCTATGCCGGACGCACGATGCAGGCCGAGTTGGAAGCGCTGGAAAAGGGTCTTGGCGAACCGGTTCGCCCGGTCGTTGCCATCGTCGGCGGCGCCAAGGTGTCGAGCAAGATCGACCTGTTGATGAACCTGGTGAAGAAAGTCGATGCCCTCGTCATCGGCGGCGGCATGGCCAACACCTTCATCGCCGCCCGCGGCACCAATGTCGGCAAGTCGCTCTGCGAGCACGATCTTGCCGAAAC
>NZ_JAWRXB010001128.1:0-253 GCF_046535245.1 Paraburkholderia sp. SIMBA_030 | reverse complement strand
CGAGTATCTGACGGGCCTCGGCACCGTCGACGGCCGCATGCTGATTCTGATGGACATCGAGAAGCTGATGACGAGCCGTGAAATGGCGCTCATCGAAACGCTTGGCGTGTAACCGCCGCAGCGTTCAGAAAAGTTAGGAACAGGGAGCATTGAGATGCTAAGCAGGTGGTCGATTCGCACATCGCTCACGCTAGTGGGGATCATTCTCGTCGCGCTGACCATGGTGGTCGGCGTGCTTGGGCTGACGGCGCTC
>NZ_JAWRXB010001127.1:0-253 GCF_046535245.1 Paraburkholderia sp. SIMBA_030 | reverse complement strand
CCGGCGGCATCGTCGATACCACGACGGGACTGCTGACCTTCTGGGGCGATCTCACGAAAGTCACCGCAGGGCAATGGAACATTACGCTGCCCGCATACACGTTCGATGACGGCGCGGCGCGGGCCTTTGCCCGCAGCCTCAGCGCGGGCACCTCCATCAACATGACGACGACAGGGGCGGCGGGCCAAAGCGGCGACATCGACGTCGGGAACAGCATTCAATGGACCGGCGGCGCATCGCTCGCGCTAAACGC
>NZ_JAWRXB010001126.1:0-253 GCF_046535245.1 Paraburkholderia sp. SIMBA_030 | reverse complement strand
GACTTGAACCGCAAAAGGCCCGTGATCCCTTGACCAGCCCAGTCCTGCAAACCGTTGCCCTCGCTTGTGAGCGAGACCTTCGGCTGCTCTTCGAAAATCTCGATTTGAGACTGGCCAGTGGCGAAATGGTGCAAATCAGCGGCCCCAACGGCAGTGGCAAGCCCAGCCTGTTGCGTCTGCTGTGCGGGCTGCTGCAGCCGACCGCCGGTCAGGTGCTGCTCAACGGCCAGCCGCTCAATGAGCAACGTCTTGA
>NZ_JAWRXB010001125.1:0-253 GCF_046535245.1 Paraburkholderia sp. SIMBA_030 | reverse complement strand
CGAGGATTTCGTCGCCATCAGGGTCGCCGGAGAGATCCTTCAGCGTTCCGATCGGGTCGTCCGTCGGCTCGCCGACGGTCACCTGCGTCTGCTGCGCGCCTGTGCCCATCAGCGGGCGCAGCCGCTCCAGATCGCCGGAAGCCGCCGCCTCGACGATCTGCTGGCGCATTTTGCGCACCGGCTCCGGCGCCTTGCTGATGTCGTAGATCACCTCGACAGGCTTGGCGTCGTCGGTGGCGCCTGGCGTCGTGTC
>NZ_JAWRXB010001124.1:0-253 GCF_046535245.1 Paraburkholderia sp. SIMBA_030 | reverse complement strand
CCGCCCAGGCCTTCCTCGGCGGGCTGGAAAATCAGGTTGAGCGTGCCGTTGAAATCGGCGCTGGCGAGGTGATGCGCGGCGGCCAGCAGCGTGGCCGTATGGCCGTCGTGGCCGCAGGCGTGCATGGTCTGCGCGACGGTGCTCGCGTAGGGCAGGCCGGTGCTTTCCTGAATGGGCAGCGCGTCCATGTCGGCGCGCAGACCGAACGCGCGCGTCGAGCTGCCGCGACGCAGACGCCCGACCACGCCCGTGC
>NZ_JAWRXB010001123.1:0-253 GCF_046535245.1 Paraburkholderia sp. SIMBA_030 | reverse complement strand
CACCACATCGCGCGGGGTAAAAAACTCTCCTGCGGTGTCGTTGGCAGATTCGGCGAACTTGCGGATCAGGTGTTCAAATACTAGCCCCATCTCGTGGTTGCTGATGGTTCCCGGATGCAGGTCGATGCTGGCAAACTTCTGCGTCACCAGGTACAGCAGGTTGGCCTTGTCGAGCTGAACCAGCCAGTCGGAGAAGGCGAAGTGCTCGAACACCTGGCGGGCGTTGGCGGAAAATTTGGCGACATAGTCCTCC
>NZ_JAWRXB010001122.1:0-253 GCF_046535245.1 Paraburkholderia sp. SIMBA_030 | reverse complement strand
CTCTTCCGGTTTGATCAGGCCCAGGTCAACACGGCGGGTGTTCAACTGCTTGAGCACCGCTTCGTTGCTCTGGAAGGCATCCTGTGCCTCAGCGCTAAGCACCGCGACGTTGGCCGAACGGCCCGAGTCCTTGGCGATCAGGCGACGCCACTGACGCATGTTGGCGATGGGATCGGACCCGGCGGTGTTCCAACGGCCAGTGGCCAAAGCGATCTTGTGGGTGTCCTCCATCAGGAAATCGATGGTGTCATCA
>NZ_JAWRXB010000117.1:0-395 GCF_046535245.1 Paraburkholderia sp. SIMBA_030 | reverse complement strand
GACATTGATCTATTCCTGTTGTTTTTTCTCTATTCTATTTTTTAACAACCAGATTTTTTATATTTCACAAATTACAGCTATCATATCAGGATAGATAAAATCGATATTTTCAATATCATGGTATTCAATATGAAATAATATCTTTCAACTGCACAGAAACAAAATTCTCTTGAGTCTGAATATTGTTTTTTTTACTCGAGGAAATTTTTATAATATATATTGTATTATTCAATAAAAAGTCTGCCCTGAGAATTAGGCAGACCGAGCACAAAAAACAGGGGTTGTTATAAAAACACTCCTCAAAAATGCTATATATTAAGATTACTAGTTCATGTATTTTTCGTTCTAAAAAAAACTAAAAGCCCCCGATTTTTTCATCATTAAAGTCAGAAAAA
>NZ_JAWRXB010001121.1:0-253 GCF_046535245.1 Paraburkholderia sp. SIMBA_030 | reverse complement strand
CGGTCAGCGTCCGCTGAAGCTCGTTAGACGAGCATTCCCGCGCGCGCCTAGGCGCTGTCCCAGACACGCCTGCATTCAGGTAGACGACGGACACACCATCCTGCGCGATGGGTGCGAACACCCCGTTGAACAGGTCCGTCGCCTCGTCGAGTGTGAGCAGGTCGCACTGCTTGAACACCACATTTCCGGACGCCAGCAGCGCATCTGGCCGGCGCCGGGCAATGCCGTACACAGTCCAGCCGCGGTCCAGATA
>NZ_JAWRXB010001120.1:0-253 GCF_046535245.1 Paraburkholderia sp. SIMBA_030 | reverse complement strand
ATATCCTTTAATTCTTCATTTTCTTCACGCAACTCCATATTTTGCTTATGGATGTAATTCAACTTTTCTTCAATAGGAAGTTTTTCAAAAACATATTTTTTAACATCATCGGAGGATACAACACTCTTTTCCCATGTATCTAATTCCGGATAAAGTTTCTTTATCTTTTGTAATGTTTCTTCAGGAATAGGATTTTTACTTATTGCTTGAGAAAAGGCAGATTCACTCTTATACCCAATTTTCAACGCAAAAT
>NZ_JAWRXB010001119.1:0-253 GCF_046535245.1 Paraburkholderia sp. SIMBA_030 | reverse complement strand
ATAGGCTTTTGGATTGTTATTTTTAATTTCTAACAGCCAATATCCAAACCTCTTTTCTGCAAGTGCAAAAGACTCTTTTTTGTGAGTCTGGATCTGAATATAGCTGAATGAATTACCAAAGTATTTTGTAAATCCGGCGTATTTTTTTTCGTAAGCGTTATGCCATTTTTGAAAAGTCTGCTCGTTAGCTGGTGGTGCCCCGTATCTGTTTTTCTTATCCTCTTCATAGCTGATATGATTTTTGTTTTCGTAG
>NZ_JAWRXB010001118.1:0-253 GCF_046535245.1 Paraburkholderia sp. SIMBA_030 | reverse complement strand
CTCGATCCTCCCCGACGCGAGTGTCAGCCGCCGCGATCTGGGCTATGAACCGATACCTCACGCGGGCGCCGACTATGCCGCCGCGCTCGCGACGCCCGCGTCGCTGGCCGCGGCAGGACGCTCCGCTGACGCGCTACTGCTCGCCGAGCAACTCATTGACGAAGTCGAGCGTTCCGATGTCGTTGTCATCGGCACGCCGATGAACAACTTCACAGTGCCGTCCGTTCTGAAGGCGTGGGTCGATCAGATCCTC
>NZ_JAWRXB010001117.1:0-253 GCF_046535245.1 Paraburkholderia sp. SIMBA_030 | reverse complement strand
CCATAGTGGAGCTGATTAGGCTGGCGAAAGGACAAGCGGTGCTTACAACACTGCGAGCTCATCCAAGCCGATTGGCTACGGCCACCACGGCACCGTCGAGGGTTTGAGCAACCGGATCCGTGCTCGGCGTGAACACCCGCCCCCCCGGGACCGGCAAGCCCCCGGCGGCCCAGCGCTGACATCGCCGGAAGGCGCGGCATTTTATGTAAATGGCATAAAACAACCTCGAGTTGAGGATAACGGAGAGTCAGAG
>NZ_JAWRXB010001116.1:0-253 GCF_046535245.1 Paraburkholderia sp. SIMBA_030 | reverse complement strand
ATGTTAGGATCAGTCGTTGGAACAATCTTAAAGAAAACATGATGTGGATCATGGCCCATAGCAGCACCGATTTGCCCAGCAATACCTGGAATGAAATCAACAGGTATCAAATCCATCAAGTTCATCAAAAAGATCCAGACAAAAATGGTCAACGCCAATGGCGCAATCAGTTTTGATGTACCACTGTATGAATCACGAACGTTGTTATCAACAAACTCAACGATCATCTCAACTGCTGCCTGAGTTTTTCCTG
>NZ_JAWRXB010001115.1:0-253 GCF_046535245.1 Paraburkholderia sp. SIMBA_030 | reverse complement strand
GATGGACACCGTGCCCTCGATGCCCGGCTCCAAGTAATGCTGTCCACGCCGCTGAACGAATATCCTGTCTTTCCGCACGCCATCGCCGAAGCGCACCACCTTCCCTCGGAAGTGGTCGTTGACCTGATGGAACAACGCCTCGTGGCGCTCGCCGCGGACTTGGACTTCCTGGTCAATGCCGAAGCCACCGTGACGGCCAAGGGCGTCGACCGCAAGTATTGGATCGATATCACCTACCAACAGGCCATGCGCC
>NZ_JAWRXB010001114.1:0-253 GCF_046535245.1 Paraburkholderia sp. SIMBA_030 | reverse complement strand
AGGCAAGCTGGCCGACTCATGCGGTTGCGCGGCCAGCGTACGGAAGGTTTCAGAGAGGTAATTCTTGATTCTCAGGAATCGCGGATCATCGGTGGTGACGCGCACAATGGTCTGCGCTGGATCGGTATCGACCAGACTGATTTTGTACTCGCCTGCGGGGGTGATCTCCAGCGTCTCGAACAACGCAACTGCGCTCGACGACAGCCCGTGCTGCGCCTGCAACTGCCGGGTCGCCCGGGCGATCTGATCACCC
>NZ_JAWRXB010001113.1:0-253 GCF_046535245.1 Paraburkholderia sp. SIMBA_030 | reverse complement strand
ATTGATTCGCGTTCTTTACCTGACTATGTTTCCAAGCCTTCCATTACTCAGAGCGATACTTCATCGGTTCCAGTTTCCTTTGTAGCTCTTACATTTAAAGACGGATTGACGTCAGAAAATATAGACCTTTTGAATAAAGAAATTGAACCGATATACAATGATGTAAAAGGAGTATCTGGGGTTCAAAAAACGGGAAATGAAAAATCTTTTATATCTGTAAAGGTTGATAACAAAAAATTAAATCAAAATCATA
>NZ_JAWRXB010001112.1:0-253 GCF_046535245.1 Paraburkholderia sp. SIMBA_030 | reverse complement strand
CGTCACGCGCGACTGGCCGCACCTCGTCGAGCAACTGATCGAGGACATCGGCAGCCGCTATGAGCAGCCGGTCTGGCTCGTCGGCCACTCGCTCGGCGGCTATCTTTCGCTGATGGCGGCGCTCAGGAAGCCGCAGTGGGTGAGGGGCGTGGTGATGCTCGATTCGCCCGTGATCGCCGGCTGGCGCAGCGGCATGCTGAGCGTTTCGCAGTGGACCGGGCTCGACGAGCGCCTGTCGCCCGCCGCCGCCACG
>NZ_JAWRXB010001111.1:0-253 GCF_046535245.1 Paraburkholderia sp. SIMBA_030 | reverse complement strand
CGAAGATCCTGACTGTGTCCGGGGCGCCGGCTGCCTTGAGTGCCAGCCTGACGTTTCCTACAGGATCAGTAACCTTGGGCATCAAGGATCGCGTCTTCCTCATCTTCGGCGGTCGGCCGCTTATTCTTTCGGGGGGCCGGAGCCCTGCGCTTGGGCAGTCCGCCCGCAGCGATGATCTCGTCCTCTTCATCTTCTTCCGCGTCAAGCGCCGCATTACGGGCCTGTTGGCGCGCTGCGTATCCGAAGCCGATGA
>NZ_JAWRXB010001110.1:0-253 GCF_046535245.1 Paraburkholderia sp. SIMBA_030 | reverse complement strand
GACCTTGCCATACAAGCGTGTGTCTCTCATTGCTCTGTCTGTGCCTGAGGGTATCAAGCTGCGTACCGATATCAATACTGGACGCGGGGCACGTGGTTATGCTGAAGTGATCGTTGATCCTTATAAAGACCCTAAACCAATCTCTGGTGCATTGGTACTGAACGAGCTTGATCTTGCGATATTTAAGCCTTTCTTCCCCGGTATGCGCGTCCTAAGAGGTAATGTCACAATGGCGGGTGGCCTAGGCGGTACC
>NZ_JAWRXB010001109.1:0-253 GCF_046535245.1 Paraburkholderia sp. SIMBA_030 | reverse complement strand
GGAGAGCATGAAGAAAGAGCCGGTGCCGGGGCCGAAAACGCCGTCGTAAAAGCCGATCAGCGGCACGAAACTCATGCCGAAGGCAAAGGGCGTGATGCGGCGGTGGGTGTCGAGGTCATTGAGATTGGGCTTGAAGGCGAAGTAGAGCGCGATCGCGACCAGCAGAACCGGCATCAGGGCGCGCAGCACGTCGCCGGGCACGATGGTTGCCAGCGCCGCGCCAAGCGCGCCGCCCATCACGGCCATCATCGCC
>NZ_JAWRXB010000116.1:0-395 GCF_046535245.1 Paraburkholderia sp. SIMBA_030 | reverse complement strand
GCGCCCGAACAAGTAAATCCCGACCCCGATCATGTAAGGGGTCAAAATTCCCAGAGTAATACCCGAGGCCTGTTTCAGAACATATGTTCTGGTCCCCCCCTTCGCCGATCCCAATCCTCTCACGCGCCCCAATGGTGTGGTCATTACAGCCCCCTGTTTTTGCATCGCCTCTCTCGCACGCTGGTAGCACGTGGCGCGAAGGTCTATCGGTCCTGCTGATACCCCTGATGGGTCGCGTTGACCTTGCTGTTGCCATGCTGCGCCATCTTATCGGGATTGTCGGTCTGATCGTTCGGAGATTTCAGATTAGCTGGCTGTTCTGGCGACGAACCGGTCCCTTTCGGGCTGCGGTTTTCGTCTGGAACGGGTGGCAGTCTGCTGCTCATGTCTTCACC
>NZ_JAWRXB010001108.1:0-253 GCF_046535245.1 Paraburkholderia sp. SIMBA_030 | reverse complement strand
CATCCAGCGCAATCCTTACCTGGAAGATTGCGGCGACAGATTACAGCGAGGCGACGGTCCTGCTTCCCGCACTTCCCCTGCTGCGCGAATCAGCACCCAGCGCCCGACTCAGCGTTGTGCAGGTCGCGCCCCGGCTCATCGCAAGGCAATGTGAATTTGGCGAGCTCGATCTTGCGTTTCACACGGCCGACGAGGCGCCTGAAGGGCTGCGCCGCAGGACGTTGTTCAAGGAGCATTATGTCCTTGTCGGGCG
>NZ_JAWRXB010001107.1:0-253 GCF_046535245.1 Paraburkholderia sp. SIMBA_030 | reverse complement strand
CGAGAACCTCATGATCGACCGTTTCCGCGAAAGCCGCGCGTCGGCGCACGCACGCATCGACGTGACGCCGCTCGACGACGATAATGACGCCTTCGCCGATCTGGCGATCGATCCGGTCGATCCGAGCCAGCTCGCCGAGGCCATGCAGACGGCGCGCGCGCTCGAAAGCGCCGTGAACGCGCTGCCTGCGCGCTGCCGCGAAGTGTTCGTGCTGCGCAAGGTGCACGGGCTCTCGCACGAAGCGATCGCCGAG
>NZ_JAWRXB010001106.1:0-253 GCF_046535245.1 Paraburkholderia sp. SIMBA_030 | reverse complement strand
CCGGGAGGGCAAGCGAAGGCCGAGCCGGCTGCGGAGCGGAACCGGCGGTGCAAGGAACGGATGCGCGACTTGGGGTGTCCTGAGGGGTACCGGGCGTGGCAGGCGGATGATTGGGCGCAGCCACGCGGCCACGGCCCACAAGGATTCTTCGCCTCGCGCCAGCACCAGTGCTGTCCCGAGCGTGGCCAGAACGTGGGCAGCCAGCATGAGGAGTCCGCCGTCGTCGACGTTGTGAGTCGGCATGATGGTGTGC
>NZ_JAWRXB010001105.1:0-253 GCF_046535245.1 Paraburkholderia sp. SIMBA_030 | reverse complement strand
CCTATAAGCATTCGCCATGCCTTATAGCCCCGCGCTACGCAGCGCCGCTTTTGACTTTTTGGGTTTCAGGCGTGCGACGGTATTCGGCAAAAGTCGACCATCCAGGACACGCAACCGGACATGCGGCTGGTCCCGGCGGTATGCATCGGTTTTCGCCGTGAAAGGAGGGTCCGCGGGCTATTGCCACGAGCCTATGTCGGCATCGTTACCTTCGCCGCCTTGCTTGGTGTCGGCGCCGTAGCTCAATACATCG
>NZ_JAWRXB010001104.1:0-253 GCF_046535245.1 Paraburkholderia sp. SIMBA_030 | reverse complement strand
AGCTGAGCGGCGCGCTGGAAAAGGGCAAGGTCCTCGCGATCAACCCGGTCGGCGAGAAGTTCGATCCGCACCGCCATCAGGCTATCTCGATGGTGCCGTCGGAGCAGGAAGCCAACACCGTCGTCAGCGTGCTGCAAAAGGGCTATGTGATCGCCGACCGCGTGCTGCGTCCGGCGCTCGTCACGGTGTCGCAGCCGAAGTAAGCGGTGTAAATGGCGCGCACCGCCGGGCGTCGGCAGTCAGACTGAAGACG
>NZ_JAWRXB010001103.1:0-253 GCF_046535245.1 Paraburkholderia sp. SIMBA_030 | reverse complement strand
CTCCGATGGGCTCAAGCAGCGGCATGTGGTGATGCTGTCGATCGGCGGCAGCATCGGCGCGGGGCTGTTCGTCGGTTCGGGCCACGCGATTGCGGAAGCGGGGCCCGCCGCCGTGCTGGCCTATGTGTTCGGCAGCCTGCTGGTCGTAACGGTGATGCGCATGCTCGGCGAGATGGCGTGTGCGATGCCCGACTCCGGCTCGTTCTCCACCTATGCCGACAAGGCGATCGGCTCGTGGGCCGGTTTCACGATC
>NZ_JAWRXB010001102.1:0-253 GCF_046535245.1 Paraburkholderia sp. SIMBA_030 | reverse complement strand
CCTTTCGTTTGCAGCGTAGTTGACCGCAGCGGCAACGCAACAAACTTTAAATTACACTTAATACCTTTCCGCTACTGCGGTTATTCCGAGGACACGCCCCGAACAACTTCAAGTTTTGTGTCTGTCATTTAAAGATCGCAGCAAGCAACTGTGTGCGTAACGAAAGAAAAGCTGATTGCTTTCCACTGCTGGAATTTCAAACACTTCTAAAGTAATTCTCTTCGTCGCCGATTCTTCATGTGAACTTACCAAC
>NZ_JAWRXB010000115.1:0-395 GCF_046535245.1 Paraburkholderia sp. SIMBA_030 | reverse complement strand
AGCCTCGTCACCGCATCCCTCGGTACAGGTCCTTCCCGCCGCACGGAATCGAGCACTCGAACGCCGCCGATAAGCCGTCCTGACTTTGCATTGCCCCATTCCTCAGCCACTGCGAGGACGGAATCGTCTATCTCCGTTAAACGATTCTGACGATCTTGAGCATGCAAGTCTACGGTCAGGGTTGTGATATGAGGGTGCATGCGGCGGAAGGACCTGAGAGCAGCATCTACCGCAGTGGCGTTGAGGCCGCTGACTGCAGCCCCCGGTGTAACTGCGTTCCCGATCCTGTCTGGCGGCGTAAGTCGCTTGGGCCTTGACTTAGCTGCGGGGAGCATCATGGACCACCCCAGGAAGATCTGGTCTTCACCGGAATCGGCGGGAACCGCCATCATCCG
>NZ_JAWRXB010001101.1:0-253 GCF_046535245.1 Paraburkholderia sp. SIMBA_030 | reverse complement strand
GATCGTGCAGGAGTCCCTGACCAACGTGCTGCGGTACGGCCGGTCCCTGGGCCGAGTGGATGTACACGTTACCCGCGACGGCGATTTGGTCACCATAGACGTGCTCGACGACGGCCGCGGCACCCGGGATGCGTCCGCCGATCCCGCAGGCGGGATGGCTAGCCTCGGCGGCCTGGGCTCTGGGCAGGGGATCGCGGGGATGCGGGAACGCGCTGGAATCTATGCCGGAACGGTTACTGCCTGGCCGGGCAAA
>NZ_JAWRXB010001100.1:0-253 GCF_046535245.1 Paraburkholderia sp. SIMBA_030 | reverse complement strand
ATACGGCTAATGCAGCCAAAGTATATATCGTGCGCGACAACCCTCAGTACCAGTATACCAATATTTACTACGTCGATATGCAGAGCATTACAAGCTTGGCATTAGCCAGTCGCTTTGACATGCAAGCCAATGACATTCTTTATGTGGATCCAACAGGCTTGGCCCGCTGGAATCGTGTGATTAGTGCGATATTACCGTCAACCTCTGCCATCAACGTGATATCAGGGTTATAAATGATAGCTAGTGAAAATAC
>NZ_JAWRXB010001099.1:0-253 GCF_046535245.1 Paraburkholderia sp. SIMBA_030 | reverse complement strand
GGCGAGCCCCTGATAAGAGCCAACGTCGAGATTCAGGCTGGTGCCGAGCAAGCCGTTCAGCAGTCCGTTGAGCAGGCCGCCGGAAAGGCTCGCCACCGACGTGCTCAGCGAGAACGAGCTGATGTTGGTCGCCTGCGCGACGGCGCTCGCGCTCAGGTCGCGCGCCTGGCCGATCAGAAACAGAAACGGCACGGGCCGGCTCGCCACCACTTGCACCGCATTGAGCGGCGTGCCCGACGCAACGAAATACGAC
>NZ_JAWRXB010001098.1:0-253 GCF_046535245.1 Paraburkholderia sp. SIMBA_030 | reverse complement strand
GTTACATCATTTAATCCGGTTCAAAGATACCCTAAAATTGATAAAACGTCGTTCATAAGTCCGTTTTCCAGCGTGATAGGAGACGTGAGAATAAAGGACAATGTTTATGTAGCGCCAAATGTTGCTATTCGTGCAGATGAAGGAACACCCTTTTATATTGATTCAAATACAAATCTTCAAGACGGAGTCATTTTACATGGTTTGTTAAAGCAATTTGTTACAGTCAAAGATAAGGCATATTCCATTTATATCG
>NZ_JAWRXB010001097.1:0-253 GCF_046535245.1 Paraburkholderia sp. SIMBA_030 | reverse complement strand
GTGCCAGCCCGAATGCTCGCCCGAAAACGCATCGACAAGACCGTCGCGCAGCATGCTGTCGTGGATCTGCGCGTTGCCCATGCGATAGCCCCAACGTCCGCCGTCGAGCAGATAGGGCGCGCGGTCCATGTTCTCCATGCCGCCCGCGAGCGCGACATCGGCGAGACCGAGCAGCACTTCCTGCGCGGCGCTCGGCACCGCCTGCGCGCCCGAGCCGCGCACGCGGTTCACGGTGAGCGCGGGCACCTGCACG
>NZ_JAWRXB010001096.1:0-253 GCF_046535245.1 Paraburkholderia sp. SIMBA_030 | reverse complement strand
GATCAGTGTTGTGCAGTACAAGCGCAACCCAAGGTAATACCGGGAGGCATCCTCTCAGCTACTTCTTCCAGATTGGTTGTATTGCCCCAGGGCAGTACGACATCAAGTCATGCCTGATGACCATAGCGAGTCGGTCCCACCCCTTCCCATCCCGAACAGGACCGTGAAACGACTCCACGCCGATGATAGTGCGGATTCCCGTGTGAAAGTAGGTAATCGTCAGGCTCCCCAGCAGCACCAGAAACCCCACCCC
>NZ_JAWRXB010001095.1:0-254 GCF_046535245.1 Paraburkholderia sp. SIMBA_030 | reverse complement strand
CAGCAGCATAGTGTCTACCGGCCACCACTCAATCATCTGGACAGTATCATTGTCAATGCCAATCGCTTCTATCAAAAATGGCACTGTTGGCCCATGGCAGGATGGTTGTCACAGTTTTCCGATATAGATCTGATAGATTGGACCGAAGAACAATCATCATTGATAGTTATAAGACGAGAGCCTAGCGACAATGAGATAACGCACGCTCATTGTCCTGATGCTCCTTATGTTTAACTACTTTTAGCAATTTCTAG
>NZ_JAWRXB010001094.1:0-254 GCF_046535245.1 Paraburkholderia sp. SIMBA_030 | reverse complement strand
GAGGGCGGTCGGGCAATGCAGCCGCTCGGCGGTCGACATCAGCACCTCAAGCGCTGCGTCATAAGGCTGCTGGCCAATGACGACAGGATGCTTCGCCTTCATGATGCCTGCCTTTTCGGCGGCGATCACCTCGACCCGGTCACCGAGATAGGGCTGATGATCCAGGGAAATCGGCATGATGACCGAAACGGCCGGATCGGAGATGACATTCGTCGCGTCGAAGCGGCCGCCAAGGCCGACTTCGATAACTGCCG
>NZ_JAWRXB010001093.1:0-254 GCF_046535245.1 Paraburkholderia sp. SIMBA_030 | reverse complement strand
CAAGGCAAGCGCCGTCATCGCCCGGCTGACGGGCGGCGAGGCGGGTTTCGTCACCGCATCCTGCTCGGCAGGTATCTCGCTGGCCGTCGCAGGCACCATTACCGGCAACAATCTGCTGGCGATCGAGAAGCTGCCTGAGGTGACGACGGAAAAGAACGAAGTGCTCGTGCAGATGGGCCACGTCGTCAGCTATGGCGCGCCGGTCGATCAGGCGATCCGTCTTGCCGGCGGCAAGGTCGTGTTCGTGGGACAGG
>NZ_JAWRXB010001092.1:0-254 GCF_046535245.1 Paraburkholderia sp. SIMBA_030 | reverse complement strand
GATCGCGATAAACACCAGGTTGTCGATGCCGAGCACCAGCTCCAGCACAATCAACGTCAATAAGCCCAGCCAAGCGGTGGGGTCAGCTAACCATTCCATAAAAACGTCTCGATCTCTTCAGTGAACTCAGAATGCCAGGCACGGCAAGGCGCGGCGATGTGGCAAGTGCGCCGATATAATCCGGTTACTCCGCAGTTACCGTTTGACGAGGACGATCGACGATGGGTTTGGCGGTCCGCAAGAACAGGGCACCC
>NZ_JAWRXB010001091.1:0-254 GCF_046535245.1 Paraburkholderia sp. SIMBA_030 | reverse complement strand
AACCCATGACCTGGCATTCTCTAACGACACGTGACGTGATGCCATCATCAAGTCGGGCATTGCCGAGTACCCACGCGCCGCCATGAAAGTGCACATAGACACCTCTGGGCGCTCCATCGGGCAGTAGAAACCGCATGCCGACGCTCCGTTCGCCGGCGGAAATGCTTCTGCTAAAAACGCGGCAGTTATGAAAGAGGCGCGATGGAATGATGGACTGCGACCCCCGTACCAGGGCGTTGGCGACCTTCGCGTTC
>NZ_JAWRXB010001090.1:0-254 GCF_046535245.1 Paraburkholderia sp. SIMBA_030 | reverse complement strand
CAAGGACGGGTTTGTAGATGCCCACCACGCTGCGGGAGGCCACGGTCAAGGCAAAACACAGTTGCCGCTCCAGCAGGAGATCGTCGGTTTCCTCGACGGCGTTAGCGCCAGCCATGGCTTCCTCCTTGTTAGGGGCACCCCGCGCCCCTTTAGTTAGTGTACTAACAATTAGGGTACTATTGTTGTATCGCACCGCCTAAATAAGGAGTCGTTCAGCGTGGCAAAGGAACCCTTCGCCCAGAAGTTCATGCGCG
>NZ_JAWRXB010001089.1:0-254 GCF_046535245.1 Paraburkholderia sp. SIMBA_030 | reverse complement strand
CTGGCTTATGACCTGGAACTGCGGTTGAAGTAGAACGCGCTGTCACCTTTCTGCCTGAACCGTAGCCAAGGCGCCTATCTGGGCTGGACCAGTTTTTTCGATGACCGCCATGGCGAGATCAGCCCCGTCGTGCGCTTTCGGGGGCGCGCATGAGCACATTGATCTTGAGCATCTCCAACCTCGACCAGTTGCAGCACGGCGTCACTGCCCGGCATGCGTTCGATTGCAAGGGCGGCACCATCGGCAGCGAAGGC
>NZ_JAWRXB010001088.1:0-254 GCF_046535245.1 Paraburkholderia sp. SIMBA_030 | reverse complement strand
ATCCAAAGCCTCACATGTCGCAACCACGGAATGATCGAGATTGTTTGGATTGAATCAGCTAGACGCAGGTCGGAACCGGTGAGGTAAGGCGCTCATGCCACGCTACTTCTTTCACATTCAACACACGGGATACGAGGTTGAAGATCCAGAAGGCTCAGATTACGTTGATCTCCCGGCGGCTGAGATTGATGCTGCTGCCACACTGCGCGATCTTGTCGCGAGCGCACTTGTCCAAGGGTCGGGGTCGAACCTGG
>NZ_JAWRXB010001087.1:0-254 GCF_046535245.1 Paraburkholderia sp. SIMBA_030 | reverse complement strand
CAGGCGCCGCCGAGGAACTGGGGAATCACGTGCTCCAGTGTGAGATCCTCTTTGCTCTTCGGCTTACGGCAATAGATGCAGACTGTCATTTCTGTGGTGTCAAGAATCACTTTTCGATGAGAGAGGTTTCGGAACGTGACGGAACTGCATCCATCCTTGGACGCTTCTGTAGCGAGCCCTAAGACAAACGCGAGTGTGAACCATTTCTCGGAGTGACTTGCTCGTTCGACTCAGAAGCTACGCGAAAATTGCTC
>NZ_JAWRXB010000114.1:0-396 GCF_046535245.1 Paraburkholderia sp. SIMBA_030 | reverse complement strand
CAATCGCTTCGTCGCTGATCCCGTCCAGGTGCTTTACCAGCGCGCGCAACGAGTTGCCGTGGGCAGTGACCAGGACGGTCTTGCCGGCCTTGAGATCTTCCTTGATGTCCGATTCCCAGTACGGGAGCAACCGGACCAGGACGTCCTTAAGGCACTCGGTGCGTGGCAAGGCGTCGCCGAGGTCTGCGTAGCGGGGGTCATGTGCCTGGGAGAACTCGCTGTCATCAGACAGGGGCGGCGGCGGGGTGTCGTAGCTGCGGCGCCATTCCATGAACTGCTCTTCACCGAACTCGGCGAGGGTCTGGGCCTTGTCCTTGCCCTGCAAGGCGCCGTAGTGGCGCTCGTTAAGGCGCCAATCCCGCTTGACCGGGATCCAGCCGCGGTTGGCCTTATCAA
>NZ_JAWRXB010001086.1:0-254 GCF_046535245.1 Paraburkholderia sp. SIMBA_030 | reverse complement strand
ATGGTGGATTTGCGCGCCACGAATGAGAAGTTGCTGGCCCGCTCCCAGCGGACCGTGCAGCACGCCACGGGAGTCTCAGCGCAAGAAGCTGCCGCGGCTCTGGACTCCGTCGGGGGCTCGGTGAAGGCGGCGATTTTGGTGCTGCTCACCGGCATCGACCCCTCCGCAGCAAAGGCCGCGCTCGACGACGCCGGTGGTTTCCTGCGAAGGGCGATCGAAAACCGGAAGTAGGGCATGCTGCGGACCGCATAAAG
>NZ_JAWRXB010001085.1:0-254 GCF_046535245.1 Paraburkholderia sp. SIMBA_030 | reverse complement strand
AGGTCGTCGGTGAAATCATTCACATGATCTTGCGGGCTGACGACGATCGTCTCCTGCTCTCCTGTGGCATTTGCCGAAACAGTCGAGGGGCTTTCCGAACCGCCCAGGGATTCCAAACTAGCATAGAGTGTCAGTGCTCGGCTCGAAAGTCCTGAATCGCTCAGAGAAAGCGGCTCACCTCTGCTCGGTAGCCTCGCACTTGCTCCTCCAAATGCTTTACGGACTGACATTGATCAAGGCGCTGGCAGGTAAAG
>NZ_JAWRXB010001084.1:0-254 GCF_046535245.1 Paraburkholderia sp. SIMBA_030 | reverse complement strand
CTTGTTCGTTGGAGCCGTGCATGACCGCCTCGATCACGGCGCTGGAACCTTCACGCTCGTTCAAGTCCGCGGCTTTCAGCGCGATCAATGCCTGTGCCTCATCGGCCGGCAACCCCAGCACAAACTTCAGGAAGTCCCCCAGATCCTCGCGCCAGTCCCCCGCTTCTGCCGTGCCCGCCACGTAACTGTCGATCAGCCCGGCAAACGCAACCGTTTCACCCCGGGATTCCAGTTCGTGAGCGACCAATTGCGTC
>NZ_JAWRXB010001083.1:0-254 GCF_046535245.1 Paraburkholderia sp. SIMBA_030 | reverse complement strand
CATTGAAGCCGCGCTTTTCGAGGATTTCGGTTGCTTGGCGCCAGCCAGAACCATCGGCGAGAGCGCCGTGGACGATGACGATGTTCTTGACTTCGGCCGCTTGGGTCACGAAGGCAATGGCGCTGGTGACGAAAGCAAGGGCGAGGGTGGAGAAATAGTTGCGTTTCATGGTGGTGCTCCTATCTTTTTAGGTTAGGTGGGGATTCAACCGAAGGTGAATGCGTAGGCTTGGACGCCGGGGTCGAGGAAGCGGA
>NZ_JAWRXB010001082.1:0-254 GCF_046535245.1 Paraburkholderia sp. SIMBA_030 | reverse complement strand
CGTCAGGCTGCACCGCGGTTCGCAGCGATGCCCGCTGGAGCCGAAGCTCGGCACGGGCCTCGTGCGAATGCAGCTTACTGGCTTGCGCCCGATGCCGGAGCAGCAGCCGAAGCGCCTGCGTCCGAAGCAGCAGCGCCAGCGTCCGAAGCAGCAGCCGTAGCCGAAGCAGCAGCGTCGCTCGCAGCAGCAGCAGCGCCCGAAGCAGCAGCAGCAGCGTCCGAAGCGGCAGCAGCCGGTGCCGAAGCAGCCGTTGC
>NZ_JAWRXB010001081.1:0-254 GCF_046535245.1 Paraburkholderia sp. SIMBA_030 | reverse complement strand
CATTAATGAGGCGCTCGTAAACGATCTTTGCGCGCGCTTCGGCAGCTATGTTTGAGCGCAGGTCGGCGGTTGGCTCGCCGATGGTATCAATGTAGGCCGCACTCCATGGGATGCCGGCCGAATTGGTCAGCGCCGGTCCGCCACCGTATAAGAGTGCCGTAGTGTGGGAATCGTTGCCGCCCCCAGTCAGCGACCGGTACAACTCGGCCTCTTCTTCCACCGCCTCTGCGAGTTGCCCTTTGGCGCCCTTGTTC
>NZ_JAWRXB010001080.1:0-254 GCF_046535245.1 Paraburkholderia sp. SIMBA_030 | reverse complement strand
AGGAATTTGCCCCAGCCGAAGGCATCGAAGCCGAAGCCCGCCGCGAGATTCACGTCGGGATAGAACTCGGCCTTCGCTTCCTTGACGTCGTGCATCGCGCCTTCGACCTGCCAGCGCGCGGCGACGATGTCCGGGCGGCGCGCGACGAGATCGGCGGGCAGGTTGTCGGGCAGCGCGACGCTGGCCACCGGATGGAGCATCGGATTGGCGATCTGCAGACCGCGATCCGGACCCTTGCCGAGCAGCGCGCCGAG
>NZ_JAWRXB010001079.1:0-254 GCF_046535245.1 Paraburkholderia sp. SIMBA_030 | reverse complement strand
ACGAAGTGGGCGGCGCGGGATACGGATGCGCGGCGAAATAGTCGATGGTGTCGTAGCGGAAATGGTTGGGCGGATAGATCGCGAAGTTGCCGTTCGACTGAAGCCGCGAGCGGATATACGGATCGAGATAATTGGCGCGCGCCGGAAAGTCGCCGCCGAAGAGCGTCTCCGGATAGTCCTTCACGATCGGAAAATAGTAATGGCCGTCGTAGCGCACCGCGAGCGGCCGGTCGTTCGACAGCACCTCGCCCAGG
>NZ_JAWRXB010000113.1:0-396 GCF_046535245.1 Paraburkholderia sp. SIMBA_030 | reverse complement strand
ACGTGGCCCCACCCTCGTGGCGGCACACGATGGTTTCTATGGACGAGCCGTGAAGTCCGTCAAGGACGTCAAGGAAGCTCTCACCCGGCACCACATGGGCCCGCTTGATGCCGTGGGCGGCCAGCGTATCAACGATGACGTGCCCCGCGGACTTGCGGGATATCGGCAGCAGATCCCCTGGCAGCTCGTCTTGCGCGGCTGTTACTTGAGTCATGGATAAAACCTTTTCGCTGGATGCCGCGTCGTTGCGCAACAGGATTCAGTGGGGGACGCGGTTACAGGAGAACGCTGAGCGGGTTCTGGATGCGCGCTTTGAAAGCGGCCAGCAATTGTGCTGCTACTGCGCCGTCGATTACCCGGTGGTCTGCGGAGAGGGTGCAGCTCATGACCGTGGCA
>NZ_JAWRXB010001078.1:0-254 GCF_046535245.1 Paraburkholderia sp. SIMBA_030 | reverse complement strand
AACTGCTTTTTTGGATAATCTTGTGGTTTCGAATATTGCAACGCAAAAAGCGGCGCATTCATGACAAAGCTCAACATCGCGAACGCTTTCGCGCCGAGTGTACGACCAAACAGTTGTAAAAAATTTAGGGACTATCGCGTTTATTTATTCAAACCTGACCGTTCATCTCTACGACTTATTCGCAGCTGAAAACGGAGTGTTGCAACGCTCCGACAAATCTCTTCGCGTTATTTGTTCGCCCGAATTAAAAAAAC
>NZ_JAWRXB010001077.1:0-254 GCF_046535245.1 Paraburkholderia sp. SIMBA_030 | reverse complement strand
AGAGGCAGCCATCCGCCTGGAGCGCATTGGTTCTACAACAACTGGGATTTCAACGTTCTCGGAACGATCGTCGAGCGTGCGACGGGCGAGAATGTGCTGGAGGCGCTTGCGTCCCGCCTGGTGAAGCCATTGCGCATGCAGGATTGTGCGCCGGGTGACGGGTGGTTTCAGAACGGGCCGGAGTCCATGCATCCGGTCTACAAGATCCAGATGTCGGCGCGGGATCTGGCGCGGGTCGGGCTTCTCTATCTCCG
>NZ_JAWRXB010001076.1:0-254 GCF_046535245.1 Paraburkholderia sp. SIMBA_030 | reverse complement strand
CGGGCGGCACGACCAACCCGTTTGTGTCGCTGTATCTGCCGTCGCTCGCGATCGCGGCGGCCGTGCTGCCGTGGCACCTGATGATCTGGCTCGCGGCGTTCGCGGTCGCGTGCTACGCGGCGCTCGGCTTCGATTCGGTGCCGCTCAACATGGATAACCCGGCGAACCTGTTCGACTACTACCGCACCGGGATGTGGGTGAACTTCATGGTCAGCGTCGGGCTGATCGCGTGGTTCGTCGCGCGCATGTCGAAC
>NZ_JAWRXB010001075.1:0-254 GCF_046535245.1 Paraburkholderia sp. SIMBA_030 | reverse complement strand
CAACAATTTCAGCGACGACGTGCCCGTCCACCTGCAACGGCACCATCGGCTGAGTACCTTGCAATGCATGCAATTCGGCCACGCGCAGCGCGAGCGTTTCGCGCGCTTGCGCCGCTTTCTGCGCCTGCTCCGCGTCGGCACTACTCACGCGGGCCGCGTCGATGTCGGAACGCAAGCCGACGATCTCGGTCACCAGCGCACGCTCCTTGTCGTAGCGCGCTTCGTCGGCGGCGAGTTGCTTCAGATTTTCTTCG
>NZ_JAWRXB010001074.1:0-254 GCF_046535245.1 Paraburkholderia sp. SIMBA_030 | reverse complement strand
ATCGCGAGCGGCGACTTCGATAAAGGAACCGGCCATCAAATGCTCCTCGATTGTAGGACGACGGGGACTGCGCGCGTCACCGCTCACCGTTATCGAATGAAGCGTGATGCGCTACATCGCACGCAAAGCGAACCGCTTGAGCTTGCCGGTTTCCGTGCGAGGCAGCGCGTCGATGAAGGCGACGACGCGCGGATACTTGTACGGCGCAACGGTATTCTTCACGAATTCCTGCAACTCCGCGACCAGTTTCTCAT
>NZ_JAWRXB010001073.1:0-254 GCF_046535245.1 Paraburkholderia sp. SIMBA_030 | reverse complement strand
ACCAGCGGATCCAGGAGGCGCACCGGCTTGGGTTCACGCATGCGATCGTTCCTGCAAGTCCGGCCGGTGCCGGGGTTATCCCGGACGGCTTTTCCGTGCGCGAAGTGGGCCACTTGGCCGAGGCACTGGAACTGCTGATCAGTTAGCGGTCCGGAATGGGCCATGGGTTAACCGCATCGGCCAAGCATTTGGGGCGATCAGGAACATAACGATATGACCCACTTTCAGGCTTGCTGGTGCGGTTAACGGTGCTG
>NZ_JAWRXB010001072.1:0-254 GCF_046535245.1 Paraburkholderia sp. SIMBA_030 | reverse complement strand
CGAACCATGTCGTTCGTGACGCTGTCCGGAACGAAGTCGCCGGCGTCCATGTACTTCTTCGCTTCGATGCCCAAGGGAGTTTCACCCTTGACGTTGGCGCGGAAGATGTCGCCCGTTGAGATGGCAACGACGCCGAGCCGCTCGGAAATCCGTTCAGCCTGCGTACCTTTCCCCGAACCGGGAGGTCCTATGATCAGCATTCTCGTCATCGCAAAAGCCCTTCGTAGTGACGTTGTTGTAGCTGCGCATCAATC
>NZ_JAWRXB010001071.1:0-254 GCF_046535245.1 Paraburkholderia sp. SIMBA_030 | reverse complement strand
CGGCGCGAGCTTCGACACCAGCGAAGGCTGCGACGCTTCCAGAATATTGAAGCCGAGGAAGTACACGAACAGCACGGCGGCCACGATTGCTATGGTATGCGCAAGCGAGCCGAGCAGAAGCTGGCCGATCAGAATAAGCCCAATGGCCGAGACCACCACGGCCTTCATCTTGCCCTTCTTCTCCGCCGCGATGATGGCCGGCACCATCAGCACGAACGACAGGCCCATCACGGGCAGATAGATCATCCAGTGCG
>NZ_JAWRXB010001070.1:0-254 GCF_046535245.1 Paraburkholderia sp. SIMBA_030 | reverse complement strand
ACCAACCTCGATAGTCACGACAAGTGGGTTACTATACGAGCGTAATACCGCTATTATCATTTGATATGCTTGAGCTAGCTTGGTGGTTGAGATACCTAAATAGCTAGACGATTAAATACCAAAACACATGGATTGTGAGCAGCTGCCTGATGACAAGGTTGCCCCGCTGCTATTTACTTTCAAAAAGCCATCTTGATATGGCATTTTAGTTTTACAAGGAATGTTTGATGAATAATACCGCGCTAGCATTACTG
>NZ_JAWRXB010001069.1:0-255 GCF_046535245.1 Paraburkholderia sp. SIMBA_030 | reverse complement strand
ATCTATGCTGAAGTGTACAAGCATTGGGTCAAAATATTTGCTGTCGTCTTTGGTTTAGGCGTGGTATCAGGCGTGGTAATGTCCTACCAGTTCGGTACCAACTGGGCAGTATTCTCTGATAAGGCTGGTAACGTTTTAGGCCCACTACTCGCTTATGAAGTATTGACAGCGTTCTTCTTAGAAGCGTCCTTCTTAGGTATTATGCTATTTGGTTGGGGTCGCGTGAGCAAACGTATGCATTTTGCTTCAACCGCC
>NZ_JAWRXB010001068.1:0-255 GCF_046535245.1 Paraburkholderia sp. SIMBA_030 | reverse complement strand
AGCTCAATCAGCCCAACGGGCGCTTGCTGCGCGAATACACGGTACTGATTGATCCGCCGGGCACCCCGGGGATTGAACCCGCCGCTGATGAGCCGGTTGGCGAACCCCAGCCTTCTGCATTTCCGGTCGTCAAACCGGCCAGTCCGCCAGTTGCACCTGCGAAGAACCCCGCTCCCCCGCAACCGGCCGTCACGCCTGTGAGTGATCCCGTTGTGGCCGAGCAACTGGCCGCCGCTGTCCTGCAAAACCAGCAAC
>NZ_JAWRXB010001067.1:0-255 GCF_046535245.1 Paraburkholderia sp. SIMBA_030 | reverse complement strand
CTCGCTCGTGTTTGCGGCATTGATATTTGGTGTTGCGCGCGTGAGAATGAAGTATGACTGCAGTGACAGGAGCCCGGGGCGGGCTAAAGGCCCATCAGGACTCGATCCGGCTACCCGAGCCGGAGCTGGTGCGCGATTTGCGGGATCTGTTGGGGGCGAAGCTCGTCGCCTATATCGGTTCCGTGAAGGAAACGCGCGCGGTCCGGCAGTGGGCGGATGGGGAACGGAAGCCCTCCGCGGAGGTCATGCAGCGGC
>NZ_JAWRXB010001066.1:0-255 GCF_046535245.1 Paraburkholderia sp. SIMBA_030 | reverse complement strand
GGTGCGGTTCTCCGAACTCCGCAAGATGGTCAACGTAGTGACACCGAAGGTCTTGACTCAAACGTTGCGGACGTTGGAGCGGGACGGGCTGATCACGCGTACCGTCCATGCCCAAGTGCCGCCGCGGGTGGATTACGAGCTGACGGCCGTAGGTAAGTCCCTTCTGGAGCCCTTGTCCATGCTGCGCGAATGGGCGGAAAGCCACGTCCCTGCCATTTTGGAGGCCCGCGACGCTTATGACGACGCGCAGGACCA
>NZ_JAWRXB010001065.1:0-255 GCF_046535245.1 Paraburkholderia sp. SIMBA_030 | reverse complement strand
CGATTAGGGGTACATGCTGAGATTGTAGAGAGTGAGTCAGGTGATACGAGCAAGACCGAGCTCTGTCTGACTAAGAATAATCTGACTTACTGCATCAATATGCTATCAGAGCCTGATCCTCAAAATTTACCTTGGCAGGCGTTGGGTGTCGATGTGGTTTTAGAATGTACTGGGCATTTTCGCTCGTATGAGCAGGCGACGCTACATATCGATGCTGGCGCGCAGCAAGTAATTATCGGTGCCGCGCCATTTGAC
>NZ_JAWRXB010001064.1:0-255 GCF_046535245.1 Paraburkholderia sp. SIMBA_030 | reverse complement strand
CAGACGAATCGCGACGAACCGCAATAACGCGCACCAACCCGCACCAACCCGCACCAAACACAAAGGCCGCGAACGTCACCGTTCGCGGCCTTTTGTCTTTGCCGCGCCGCAGCATGCTGCGGCATGATCGCGGGCGGTCAGCTTGTCGCTTCGCTCTCGTCAGTGGCCTTCTTCTCGCCCGTGCCGATAAAGACGCGCGCGGCGATGATGCCCGCTTCGTAGAGGATGATCAGCGGCAGCGCCAGAATGAGCTGC
>NZ_JAWRXB010001063.1:0-255 GCF_046535245.1 Paraburkholderia sp. SIMBA_030 | reverse complement strand
ATCGCGACGACGAAACCGCCTTCCGCGAGCAGAATCTGCTGGTTCATCCCGAACGCGCTCGGCTGCTGCACGGCGAAGGCGTCGATCTCGACGACTTCGCGTTCACGCCGCTGCCCGAGCGCAGCGAATTTTCGTTCGTGCTGATTGGCCGCCTGCTCTGGGACAAGGGCGTCGGCGAATATGTCGAAGCCGCGCGCTCGCTGCGCGCGCGGTATCCGCAGGCGCGCTTCTGCCTGCTCGGCCCGGTCGGCGTCG